>NZ_ATXH01000024.1 GCF_000421585.1 Thermodesulfatator atlanticus DSM 21156 | reverse complement strand
GGAACCGCTCTTCCGTCATGACATAAGGGATCGTCGTCCTCGCCGCTCCTTTTTGCGTCATCCTGAGCCTACTTTTTTTGTCATCCTGAGCGTTGCGAAGAGCCTGCCCTGAGCCTACTTTTTTTGTCATCCTGAGCCGAAGGCGAAGGGATCCATCAATAGATGCTTCGGTCACTCCGCTCCCTCAGCATGACGTGGTGGGGGGTGTAAAGGTTTCGGCCTTACGGCCCTCAGCATGACAGTGGTAATTTGTCATCCTGAGCCTACTTTTTTTGTCATCCTGAGCCGAAGGCGAAGGATCCATTAATAGATGCTTCGGTCGCTTCGCTCCCTCAGCATGACGTGGTGGGGGGTGTAAAGGTTTCGGCCTTACGGCCCTCAGCATGACAGTGGTAATTTGTCATCCTGAGCCGAGCGGTAGCGAGGCGAAGGATCCCAAATTAAAAAAATTCTAAAAGTCATGGTTTTGTAAAGTTACGTTTAACTTTTTTCCAAATTTAGCGGCTATATTCCCCCGGCAAAACTTAAAGGAGGGGGAAATAATGTCTCAAGTAAAACGCAAAGGTTTTGGAATTTTTTTCACTGTTTTTCTCTTGCTGGCTTACACTTTTCTTATCGGTGGCTGTGTTATCAACTTTAACACCGACCAGGAAGACAATACCCAAAAGCCACTTGACGTGACCTTTATCCACATGAATGACATCCATTCACACCTCAGTTCAGAAAGAAAAAGTCTTTATTTCGATGGTGTTAAGACCTACGTGGAAATGGGCGGTCTGCCCAGAGCTATTGCCAAGATCAAAGAACTGGAACAAAGCGAACCAAACCCGGTTGTGCTAAACGCCGGCGATATGATCGTAGGCACCCTTTATTACGTGCTCTTTCACGGCGACGCCACTGCCAAGCTCCTCAACTTCATCGATTGGGACGCGGCAACCCTTGGAAACCACGAGTTTGACGATGGAAGCGAAGGCCTTAAAAACTTCCTTGATAAGCTTGACGCCCCGGTGGTAAGTGCCAACTTCGTAGCAACGACTGGAAGCATCCTTGAAGGCTACTGGGAGCCTTACCGCATAATCGAGCGTGACGGCCAAAAAATCGGCATCATAGGCATTGGCTACAGCCAAAAGACCAGAGACTCTTCAAACCCTGGCCCAGATATCGATTTTCTTGACGAAATCCAAACCGCTCAGCAATACGTAAACGAACTCGAAGACCAGGGTGTTAACAAAATCGTCATCGTAAGCCACTTTGGCATGGCAAACGACCTGCGGCTGGCTGAAGAAGTAGACGGGGTAGATGTTATCATCGATGGGGATTCCCATTCCCTCCTTGGGGACTACAGCGCCTATGGCCTGAGCAGCCAGTACCAGGAATATCCTCAGGTAGTAGAAAAGGCCGACGGCAGCAAGGTATGTGTGGCCTCTGCCTGGCAGTATGCTTACGCGGTGGGCAAGCTTAAGGTTAAGTTTGATAAAGACGGCAAAGTGACGGACTGCTCTGGCGTAACTACTATCCTCTTGGGAGATAGCTTTCTCCAAAAAGATGCCGAAGGCAACAAAGTCCCGGTGGATGAGGGAACAAGGGCCCGGATCTTAGACATAATCGCCCAGAGCAACGGAAAGCTAGAAATAGTCTCCCCTGACGAACAAGCCGAGGAATTGCTGAGTTCCTACACTGCCCAGGTAGAAGAATTAAAGAACCAGGAAATTGGCGAAGCCGCAGAATTTCTTGGGCATAACCGTATCCCTGGGGACAAATGGGACGGCGTAAGCGACCTTGCGGAACACGGAAGCGAAATCGCCCCGCTGGTGGCCAAGTCTTTCTACGAGAAGGTAAAAGATGCCGATCTTGCCATCCAGAACGCCGGGGGCGTGAGAACCCCGATTGACGAAGGCCCCATCACCATTGGCGAAGTCTATACCATGCTCCCCTTTAGAAATACTCTCGTCACCATGGAGCTTACCGGGGCCGAGGTAAAACAGGTGCTTGAAGACGCCCTTTCAAACTTTGAAGACAATGGTGGTTCAACCGGTTCTTTCCCATACGCCTACGGCATCCGCTACAAAATCGACCTTTCTCAGCCCAAGGGCGAACGCGTCTATGACCTTGAAATAATGGACCGCGAGACCAAAGAATGGCACCCCATCGATGAAAACGCCATGTACAAGGTGGTTACCAATAGCTACATTGCCGCCGGAAAAGACGGCTACGTGACCTTTGGCGAAGTGGCATCTTCCCGCGGAAGCACAGATACTTATTTTGGCTATGCCGAAAGCTTCATCGATATGGTGAAGAAGCTTACAGCCGAAGGCAAAAAGCTTGAAAAACTCCCTCGGGAAGAAATGCCCGTGCAGCGTTTTACCGGCGACACCTTAAGGCTTCTGAGCGTTATTCCGGGGACTAAAAACGCAAGCGAAATTAACGCCTATGACCCGGAGACCAAGCGCCTTTTCATCACCAACGGCGATCAAGATAGCCTTGACATATATGACCTCTCCGATGTCAAAAACCCAAGCCTATGGAAAAGGATATCCCTTACCGGCTACGGTGATGGAGTAACCTCTGTGGCTGTTAAGAACGGAAAAGTGGCTGTGGCTGTTGAACGGGTAGACGCAACCGACGATTCCAAACAACTTCGTGGAAAAGTGGTGTTTTTTGACACCGATGGCAATCTTCTAAAAGAAGTAGAAGTAGGCTTTTTGCCAGACATGGTCACCTTTAGCGAAGACGGGACTAAAGTCTTGGTGGCTAACGAAGGCGAGCCAAACGACGCCTATGATTACGACCCAGAGGGAAGCGTGGGTATCATCGACCTTCCAAACAACTATGCCTATACCGAACTTGGCTTCAGCGGCCTAACGCTGACTGCGGCCGCCGATGGAACCCCGGTGCGCCTTGGGGGAACCCCAAGCAACGACCAGGCCAAGGACCTTGAGCCTGAATACATTGCCACTATCGATAACTTTGCCTACGTAACCCTTCAGGAAAACAACGCCCTAGCCAAGGTAGATTTAAGCAATAACACGATAGAGTTTGTAAAATCCCTTGGCCGCAAGGACTATACCCCTGGCCACTACACCATTGACATCGAAGAAAACGGCAAAATCGAGATGAAAAATTTCAAGGGCCTCTACGCCCTTTATCAGCCAGACGGTATTGCGGCGTATGAAGTAAACGGCACCGTATATCTCGTTACGGCAAACGAAGGCGACGGCCGCGACTACGATGGCTACTCTGATGAAGAAAAAATCAAAAACTTAACTCTTGATCCTTCTATTGCTGACAGCTACGTGGAAGATAACGACCTCAAGGTAATGACAGACCTGGGAGATGTTGATAATGACGGGGACTATGAAGAGCTTTATGCCTTTGGTGGTCGAAGCTTTGCCATCTGGGATGCAAGCGGAAACCTCATCTGGGACAGCGGCGACGAGTTCAGCAAGATCGTTGCCGAAAAAGAACCTGAGCTTTTCAACCACGACGACGGCGAAATGGACGGCCGAAGCGGTAACAAAGGCGTTGAGCCCGAAGGCGTAGCCATCGGAAAGATCGGTGATAGATACTACGCCTTTATCGGCCTTGAAAGACAATGTTCCATCATGGTCTATGACATCACTGACCCGCAAAATCCGAAGTTTGTGTACTATCTTCCGGAATTTACCAAAGGAAACGTGGCCCCTGAGGGACTGACCTTTGTGCCGGAAGATAAATCCCCAAACGGAAAGCCCCTTCTCATCGTCTCCTTTGAAAAAAGCGGGACTACCACCATCTACGAAGTAAACCTTGGCGAATAATAGAAGAGGGCCGGCCCCCCGGCCCTCTCTACAAAACAAGTAAGTGGCCTAGAACCACCTGGTTCCAAAAAGTGCCTCTTTGGCAAGTTCAAGATTTTGACGCGCAAAGGCCCGCGCCTTTTCGTTTCCCTCAGCGACTATTTCTTCAAAAAGAGTTGGTTTTTCTTCAAGCTCCCTGCGGCGCTCCCAAAGTGGCTTAAGGGCTTCGATAATGCGATCGGCCAGCTTTCTCTTACATTCCACGCAACCAAGACGTGCTTCTTTACACCCTGCGATAATTTCTTTTTGTTCTTCTGGGGAGAAGTAAAGTTTTATCAGCTGAAACGCCACGCAGCGGTTTTCAGGATCCCCTGGGTCGCTCTTCCTTGGCCGGTTAACATCGGTTACCATGGTTGCGATCTTTTTTCTGATGGTTTCTTCGTCATCAGAAAGAAAAATCGCATTGCCAAAGCTTTTGCTCATCTTGCGCCCGTCAAGCCCGGGAATCTTGGCCACTTCTGCCAAAAGGGGCTCAGGAAGCGGAAAAACCTCATCGCCGTAAAGATAATTAAAACGACGGGCAATTTCCCTGGTTAGTTCAAGGTGTGGCAACTGGTCAACCCCTACCGGGACTTTGTGAGCCTTATAGATCAAAATATCTGCCGCCTGAAGCACCGGATAACCTAAAAAGCCATACGTGGCCAGGTCTTTTTGCTTAAGCTCTTTGATCATGTCTTTGTAGGTTGGGTTTCGCTCAAGCCAGGAAACCGGGGTAAACATGGCAAATAGGAGATAAAGCTCAGCGTGTTCTTTGATAGCACTTTGCACGAAAAGCACCGAACGCTCAGGATCAAGCCCCACCGAAAGCCATTCAAGCAAAAGAAGCCGCGAAAACTCTGGAATACGCCTGGGATTTTCGTACTCAGTGGTTAAAGCGTGCCAATCCGCCACAAAGTAAAAACACCGGTACTCTTCTTGAAGTTTAAGCCAGTTACTCAAAACTCCGTGAAGATGCCCCAAATGAAGCGGCCCTGTTGGCCGCATACCGCTTAGTACTCGCTTTTCACTCACAGAACGCCTCCCTTAAGGAAATCACTTAAGAATAAGACCGCTGGGAGTATAATTTTGCCGATAACCCCTGTAAAGATAAGCACTAGCAAAATGATAAAGCCGTAAGGCTCAAGGCGGTAGTAACGATAAGCAAGCTCCCTTGGCAAAATTCCTGCCAGGATCTTACTCCCATCAAGGGGTGGGATGGGCAAAAGATTAAAGACTCCAAGGCCAATGTTTAACTGCACTCCCAGAGCCAACATCAGAAAAAGCGGCTTTCCGAAGAAAATCGCTATATCTTTTCCTAAAAGGGCAAGGGGCCAGATAATGAAGTTAAAATTACGCAGAAGAATTGCAAAAATAACCGCCAGACAGAAATTGGCCAGAGGCCCTGCTAAGGCTACCAGCATCATATCTTTGCGCGGGTCGCGGAAGTTTCGTGGATCAACTGGCACAGGCTTAGCCCAACCAATGGCTTGGGTGATGATAAAAGCAAGGGTCCCGAAAAGATCAAGGTGTTTTATGGGGTTTAAGGTTAGCCTTCCTGCCATCTTGGCGGTGGGATCGCCGAGTTTATAGGCCACCCAACCATGGGCCAATTCGTGGACTGTAACCGCAGCTAAAAGCGGCACCGCCATTACTATCAACACGTGCAAATCAGGAAGAAAAGACATCCGCAAACTCCTTTCGCAAAAAGGCTTCCTCTTCGCCGGGTTTTATCGTGCCGTCTATTTTAGCAGCCCTTAATGCTTTGAGCATCTTTCCGATTTCGGGTCCTTGCTTTACACCTAATTTTTGGAGGTCTTCGCCTGAAAGCCCGGGCTTTATCTCAAAACACTTTAGACACTTTAGAATAAAAGCCTCATCAAGAAAAGAGGCGGCAAGAAGGGCCTCGCGCGGCATCTTTTCCAGGAAAAACACCTTTTCGCTAAGAGGGATTTTTGGGTCTTTAAGAAAAGCAGCCTTCTCTTTCAGGGATAATTTGGCTTGCCAGAGGGCCTTTTTCTTGTGTCCGGAAATGTCTAATCTTTCCAAGTCTTTTTCGCGCAAGGCCAAAAAAAGCGCAAAGGCTTCTATTTTTTCAGCTGGAGAAAGACGCATCTTCGTGGCAAGGGCAAAAAAACGTTTAATTTCAAATTTATCCGGCACTTTTTCAAAAAGTTCATTTAAAACCCTGTTTTCAGCAAGAAAAATAATCGCCAAAGATGGGTTTTCTTCTTCCATGATGCGCAGGAATTCGTTTCTTAGCCGGGCAGAAGATAGCAACGAAAGGACTTTTAGTTTCAAGGCAAGACTAAGCGCCCGGAAAGTATCGCTTGAAAAGGCGAAATTAAAACGCGTGGCATATCTTGCCGCCCTGAAAATACGTGTGGGATCTTCCACAAAGCTCAAGATATGCAAAACCCTGAGCTTTTTAGCACATAGGTCTTTTAAGCCACCGTAATAGTCAATGAGCCTTCGGGTTTTCAGGCAAAGGAAAAGGCTATTTATGGTGAAATCACGGCGAAAGGCGTCCTGGCGTAAAGGCCCAGGAAACGTCTTGGGAAGCCTAGCCGGGGCTTCGTAGTATTCCCAGCGGGCCTGGGCAATATCTATGTCGTAATCCCGCCAGGCAAGTTTAAAAGTCCCAAAAAGAGAAGTTTTTACCAGTCTCGCCCCAAGCTTTTGGGCTAAATTTTCGGCAAAGTATCTGGCCTTTTCCGTGACCACAAGGTCAATATCAAAAGAAGGCCTTTTAAGAATAAGGTCCCTTACGATTCCGCCTACCAAAAAAACGCGTAGCCCAAGGGCTTTGGCCGCTTCACTTGCCTTTGTGCAAATTTCGCTAAGCTCTTCAGGGAACTCAAGAGAAAAATTCTCCGAAAGATCTTCCCAGGCAAAGGCGAAAGCGTCTTTTAAAGTGATAAGACTTTTGGCAGAATCTTTCTTAAGCAAAACATAAGCTGAAAAGGGGTTTTTCAGAGCTTCCTGGGAAAAATCTTCACCTGCGGGAATTTTCTCTAAGAGGTCAGCAAGGTCGAGCTTAAGGCCAAAGCGCATTGCCTCCTCAAGGACCCTTCTTCTAAGCACCCCTTTAAAGGCCGCGCCATCTGTTAGCACCAAAAGTTCTTCGCCAGCGAGGGAAAAAAGCTCCTGTGCCTGCTCAAAAGAGCTTTTTATGTCGATGGTTAGCGGAGTCCCTGTTAAAAAATTTTCAGCCGCGTGGGTGGTATTTTTCATGGACCTTTCTCAGGGTTTCCACCTGCACGTGAGTGTAAATTTGGGTGGTAGAAAGACTAGCATGGCCAAGCATCATTTGCACGGTGCGAAGGTCTGCGCCTCCCTCAAGCAAATGGGTGGCAAAAGAATGCCTGAGCACGTGGGGGCTTATTTCTTTAGGGTTTAGGCCGGATTTGGCGGCATAGGCCTTGATAATCTGCCAGAAACGCTGCCGAGTGAGGGGACGCCCCCGACGGTTCAAAAAGATGTGGGCCTCGTCAAGGCGCTTGGCAAGAAGCTTAGGTCGCCCCCTGGCAAGGTAAGTTTTAAGGGCATCCTTAGCTACTTCTCCCAAAGGCACCAGGCGCTCTTTTTCTCCTTTGCCAAGCACGCGCACAAAACCAACCTCAAGATTCACATCAAACATCTTAAGCCCGATAAGTTCAGATACCCTTAAGCCAGTGGCGTAAAGCACCTCAAGCATGGCTTTGTCCCTGAGTCCTATAGGAGTTTTAAGGTCAGGAGCATTAAGGAGCCTTTCTACTTCCTGGCGCGAGAGCACGATAGGAAGCTTGCGCGAAAGCTTGGGGCCTTCTATCAGTTCAAAAGGACTTTCCGAAAGCCCGTGCTCAAGGACCAAATATCTAAAGAAATTCCTGAGTGCCGAGAGCCTGCGTGCCACCGTCTCAGCAGAAAGGCCTTTTTCACGAAGTTTCGCAAGATAAAGAAGCACGTGAGGGGCCTTGGCCTCTTCGATACGAGAAAGCCCCTGCTCTTCCAGAAACGCGATAAAATCGTTTAAGTCTGCGGCATAGGCCTCGATGGTTTTTGCTGAGTAGCCCTTTTCAACCGCCAGGACAGAAAGATATAAATCGATAACCTGGGTGTCCATCTAGGTGCGCAGTTCTTCAAGAAGCACCATGGCTTCTTCCTGAACTTTAGCTGATTTGGCTGTCATGGAAAGGACTTTGATCTTGCTGATAAACCCTTGTTGCTCTAGAGGACCCTTTGAGGGATAAATGGCCTTTAGCGCTTGCATGGCCTCACAGACTATTTTGTCATCCCGATGGTCAAGGAGAAGAATAAGGGTGCTCCAATCCTCAGGAAGCCCGTATTCTTTTACATAGTCGCGCACTGCCTTATTAAAGCGATTTGTCCCGTAGGACTTATGAATACGGGCAAGGGCTTTGTCATGGTCTATGGTCCCCTTTTTCCCGGCAAAAAGCTTTTCAACTTCTTTTAAGTAGCGCTCTTTCATCCAGCGGTCTTTTAAGGCCTTTTCAAGCTCAGTTTCATCCTTGCGGCTTCTGGTATGCGGGGATCTGTCTCGCATTTTGTCTATCTCGCGCCAGGAAGGCCTTTGTCTTTCGTCATCATACGGCATATACCGATTCACCTCCTGCAATACTCGAAGTAAAAGTCTATTTCAGGCAAAACAAGCGCGGTCAACTCGCCACCATAGACACATCCTGTGTCTATTCCTATTTTGTTCGGCGCAAGAAAAGGTTGCCTAAAAGGGGTATGGGCAAAGATCACGCGTTTGCCCCAATCATAATCGCTATAAATGAATTCTTCCCGAATAAATAACAAGTCTTCACGATTTTGTTTTTCAAGAGGGACTCCTGGTTTTAAACCAGCGTGGACAAAAATATATTTTTCTGTTTCCCAGTAAAAAGGAAGACTTTCTAAAAACTTAACATAAAATTCCGGAATATCCAAAATTCCTTCCCGATTAGTAAATTGTGCCAGGGTCACATCGCCGCCGTTAGCCAGGTAAACATCACGCCACATGTCTGGATGTTCCAGATAACGCAAAAACATCCATTCGTGGTTTCCCACAAGGGGAATGACTTTTTCAGGATAGGTTTCTTTTAACTCCATGATAGTCTCAAGCACTTTGCGCGGGTCTGGTCCGCGGTCGAGATAGTCTCCAAGAAAAATCAGAAAGTCTTCGCCCCACGAAATGGGAAGCTTTTCAAGCAAGGATTCTAGGGCAAAAAGGCAACCATGAATATCGCCAATAGCATAGATGTCAGGCATGAAACTAAGGGCAGGTTAAAGCTCTTTTATCAAACGCTCTATCTCGTAAATATTTTCAGCAACCTCTATAGCCTGTTTGATAGCCCTAAGGGAGTCTATGCTTTCAATCTTGACGATAGCAGGATAAAGCTTTATGCCCTCTGGGCCAAACTTTAATTTAAGCCCCAGTTCAATGGCCTCCAAAAGTCCTTGGCGAATACCTTGCTGCATACCTTGCTCAATACCTTTCTGAATACCCTCTTTTAATCCTTCCTCATATCCTTCTCGTTTTATAATTTCATAAGCTGCGCTTTGTATCATGAGGTCCCTCCTTCTTTGAATTAGCTTTAAAGGGATTTCTTGTGAAACAAGCCCTCCTAAGATGGCCATCCCGGTAAGTAAATCCGCTTTACTTTGCCTGGGAATGTCCGCTTGATAGATTTTTTGCTCAGCCTCGTCGATAAAGTTTTCTCCATCCTTAAAAAGCGGCAGAAATGGTAACAAACACTCAGGGCCTTTTTCTAGGACTTCGGCTGCGGATACTTCATAAAGTTTAACAAGGTTAAATTTAAAATGTACCTCTTCGTCCTGATAAAAGTCTTTAACTTTAGAAGACGGAACAAAGAGAATTACGAATGTTTTTACAGGGAGATTTTCTTGAAGAACGTGGCGTATGCGGCATTCAAGAGTTCTTAAAGGGATCTCATCTTTCCAGGAAGAAAGAAACTCCAGCAGCACGAGCATCTCTGAGCCGTCAGCAAGAATGGCTTTAAGCACGAAATCAGAACGTCTAAGAAAAGGGGTCTCCTGTGGTCTTGGGTCAACCAGTAAAGCTTTTTCAACTGGAAGTTTACAAAAATAAGAAAGGAATGGTTCTTTACAATGAGAAAGAATGACTTTGGAAGCAATGTCGTAATACATTCGTAAAACCTCTTGTTAGAAACTTAACCAGAGAAGTTTGCGCTCGGCCCGCTCATCAAGGCGCTTAAGCCCTACTTCTTGCGCAAAACGAAGCGCTTCTTCGTATTCTTCGCGGCTCAAGCGCCTGTCTAAAGGGGGATACTTCCAGGCATCGCCGCAGGGATAATACTGGTCCATAATGTTTACGTAGGTGTTTGGGGAAATCTCTTCGGCAATAAAACGTAAGATTTCTTTGGTGCCCGCAAGGCCTCCTGGAAGCACCAGGTGCCGAATCAAAAGCCCTCGCCTGGCAATAAACTCATCGTCAAGCTCAAGGTCTCCCACCTGGCGATGCATCTCTTTGATAGCTGCTTTAGCTACCTGAGGATAACGAGGCACCTTGGAAAGCTTTAGGGCGACTTTTTCGTCCCAGTATTTAAAATCAGGCATGTAAATATCGATTATGCCGTCAAGGAGCTTGAGGGTTTCTATTTTTTCGTAGCCCCCACAATTATAAACAAGTGGGACATGGAGCCCTTTTTCTGCAGCAAGCACCAGGGCCTCTACGATGAAGGCGATTTGGTGGGTAGGAGTGACAAAGTTGATATTGTGGCAGCCGCGGGCTTGAAGCGCAAGCATCATACGGGCAAGTTCTTCTAAGGAAACTTCATCCCCTGAGCCAAGGTGGCTTATCTCCCAGTTCTGGCAATAAACACAAGCCATATTGCAATAGGTGAAAAATATCGTACCTGAGCCACCATAGCCCACAAGGGGGCGTTCTTCCCCAAAATGCGGGCCATAGCTTGAAACAATAGGCTTATCAGCCACGCGGCAAAAACCAAGCTCGCCTTTTAGGCGGTTTACTCCGCATTCATGCGGGCAAAGATCACACGCCGCAAGCCTTTCTCGGAGAAGACGGGCGCGTTCTTTAAGCTCACCAGTGCGTAATAGTTTGAGGTATCCTGCTTCGAAGTTTTTAGCCATCTGCTTTTTGGGATAGATCCTCTACCCTGATATTTCCAGGTCAACCAACCCCGTCATAAAAGAAAAGTATCTTTTTCTCTGCGTCTATTTGTTTGGGGCTAAGAGACCACGTGCTCTCTTTTGCTAATACATTAAGCATTTCTTCCCGGGAAGGAATAGCTTCAAGGCTTTGACCAAGGGGTTTTTTGTTTTTAGTGGAAAGGACAGAAACTTCCTGGCCATTTGTCTGGACACAAATGGGAGGTGGCCCCTCAGGAAAAAGCAGACGGGCAAAGGCAATGGTGCCCCGCTCGCGGCTAACCACACTTCCTTCGTTTATCCTGATAACCACGGCAGGCTTCCCAGAAAGCTCAACAACGATGTCTGCCTGGGTGTAAAGCCTTTTTGGGCCTACTTCTATCACCATAGGAACATTTTCTTTTATTTCCTCAGGAAGATAGCCCTTTTCTTTTATCAAAAAATCGAAAAGGGCTTTTCTTTCTTTGCGAAAGATGTCTTCTTCCAGGTGGCAAGTTGCCTCGTTACACTTGCAAGTAATCATTTGTTTTGCTCAAGAAAAAGTTTGGCACTTCAATTAAAGATTTTAGTTGCCATCACAACCGCAAGGGATCCGTTACCATTTTTTCGTTCCGAAAATAGGAACGGATCCTAAACATTTAAAGAACCGGCCTTACTTTTAAGGGTACGTAACCCAGCAGCTCTTTAAAGGTTTTTGCAAGCTCAGGCCTTGGGTCTATCTTGTAATTTCCGTTCAAATCAACCAGGACCTCTCCTTCGTTAAATCTTAACAGAATTTCCACTGGAAATCTTCCTTGAATTTCTGAAAGGATGTCCTTGATAGCGGTAAGTTGTGAGGGCTTTATCTTGTCTCCTTCTAGGGCCAGGACTACGCGTCCAGAGATTGCTTCCTGGGCCTTTTCAAGCGGGACGATTTTTTCAGCAATAATTTTGTCCCCTCGGTCGTCTTTTTCATAGCGCCCCGTGATGAAAACCAGGCCTTTTTCCGCAATTAAGTCTTCACACTGGCGCAAAAGATCGGGAAACACGATCACTTCTATCATCTCGTGGCCATCTTCCACTTTTAAAATGGCCATTCTGTCTCCCCGGCGGGTGTTTTTTACCTTGGCCTCAGCAATCGCCCCCCCCACAGCCACTTTGGTAGAAGCAGAAAGCCCAAGGATCGAAGAAATAGTATGCGGTGTCAAAAGAGAGAGCCACTCACGGTAAGGCTCAAGGGGATGCCCGGTGAAATAAAAACCAAGGGCTTCTCTTTCATAATTTAGCTTCAAATTAAGGGGCCATTCTTCCCGCTTGGGAATATCAAAGGAAGAAGACGCCTGGGTGCTCCCATTATTTGCCGTGGCAAAATCAAAGATTGATTTTTGCCCCTGTTCTTGGGCCTTTTTACGCATGTGAACCCAATCAAGGATGTCTTCGAGTATTTCCATAAGGGACGCCCTGGTATGCCCCAAAGAATCAAAAGCACCTGCCTTTATCAAAGACTCAAGCACCCGTTTGTTGACTTTTTTTAAATCCACCCGCAGGCAAAAATCTTCAAAAGAAGTAAAGGGGCCTTCTTCCCGGGCCCTTATTATTTCTTCTATGGCACCCCCTCCTACGTTTTTAACCGCTGCCAGACCAAAACGGATTTGATTGCCCTTCATAGTGAAGCCAACATGACTTTCGTTGATGTCAGGGGGGAGAATTTCTATTCCCATCTGTTTGCAAACCGAGATGTACTTCACCACCTGGTCGGTGTTTTCCATTTCGTAGGAAAGAAGGGCGGTCATGTAGCAAACAGGAAAATGTGCCTTTAAGTAAGCAGTTTGATATGCCACAAGAGCATAAGCTGCAGAGTGACTTTTGTTGAACCCGTAGCCGGCAAATTTTGCCATAAGGTCAAAGATTTGTTCGGCCTTGTCTTTTGGGATACCTTGCTTAAGGGCCCCTGCGATGAAACGCTCTTTTTGAGCTGCCATGACCTCGGGTTTTTTCTTTCCCATGGCACGGCGCAAAATATCGGCTTCCCCGAGGCTATAGCCAGCAAGCACCTGAGCGATTTTCATGACCTGTTCCTGATAGACGATAACCCCGTATGTTTCCTTGAGAATGGGTTCAAGCTGAGGCAAAAGGTATTTAACTTCTATCTCGCCGTGCTTGGCACGCACGTATTGGTCAACCATTCCGGACTCCAGGGGCCCTGGTCGATAAAGCGCAAGCACTGCGATAAGGTCGTTGAACTCAGAGGGACGCATTCTTATGAGAAGGTTTTTCATGCCTGAGGATTCCAATTGGAACACTCCGTCTGTGTCCCCGCGGCGCAAAAGCTCATAAGTTTTTTCATCATCAAGGGGAAGGCGTGCAAGGTCGATTTCTTTGCCAAAATGTTCCTTAACCAGACGCAGGGCGTGGTCAATGATGGTAAGGGTTTTAAGGCCGAGAAAGTCAAATTTGATTAGCCCCACTCTTTCTACGGCCTTCATGTCAAATTGGGTAACTATTTCATCGTGCTCACCTTTCATCAGCGGGCAGTAATCTGTAAGCGGGGAGTCTGCGATCACGACTCCTGCGGCATGGGTGCTAGAATGCCTGGGAAGGCCTTCTAGCACCTTGGCGATGGCAATAAGTTCACGCACTTTTTCGTCTTTTTCTACGAGTTCTTTTAGACGTGGCTCTGCCGCTAGCGCCTTATCAAGGGTCATGTCCTGGGCCTCGGGGATGAGTTTGGCAATCTTGTCCACTTGGGGGTAAGGCATACCAAGGGCCCTTCCCACGTCACGCACCACCGCCTTGGCCTTCATTTGCCCAAAAGTGGCAATCTGAGCCACGTAGTCCTGGCCGCCGTATTTTTCCCGCACGTAGTGAATAACTTCTTCCCGGCGGCGCATACAAAAATCAACGTCAATATCAGGAAGACTTGCCCGCTCAACATTAAGAAAACGCTCAAAAAGAAGGCCGTAGCGCAGGGGATCAAGGTCTGTTATGCCCATGGCATAAGCCACTAAAGACCCCGCTGCTGACCCGCGCCCTGGGCCTACCGGAATTCCCTGTTTTTTGGCCCAGGAAATAAAGTCTGAAACCACTAAAAAATAGCTGGCAAAGCCCTTGTGTTTGATGACTTCTATTTCGTGCTCAAGACGCTCGCGGTATTCCTTTTCAGAAGCAGCAAGCCCCGGCCATTCTTTAAGGGCTTTAAGCCTTGTCTCAAAGCCCGCTCGCGCCTTTTCTTCAAAGACTTCTTCGTAGGTGCGCCCAGCAGGGAGGGGATAGCGAGGGAAATGATGCACTCCTAGTTCTAGTTCAACGTTGCAGCGCTCGGCAATAAGGCAGGTGTTTTCAAGGGCCTCAGGGCACCAGGAAAAACGTTCTTTCATTTCTTCAGGTGAGGTGAAATAAAGCTTGTCTGTGGAAAACCGCATGCGGTTTTCGTCTGTTACGACTTTGTTTGTCTGGATACAGAGAAGAACGTCATGCACCCGGGCGTCTTCTGCGCGCAGGTAGTGGCAGTCGTTAGTAGCAACAACCGGAAGCCGAAGTTCCCGGGCAAGCTCATAAAGGGCTTCGTTCACCTGCTTTTGCTCAGGAAGCTCGTTTTCCTGAAGCTCAAGATAAAAGCGGCCAGGAAAAATTTCTGCGTATTCTTTGGCAAGCTTGCGCGCAAGGTCCATGTTTCCCCGTAAGGCCGCTGCTGCCACTTCTCCATGCAGGCATGCCGAAAGGGCAATGAGACCCTCGCTATATTTGCGCAAAAGCTCTTTATCAACACGGGGCTTCCAGTAAAAACCCTCAAAATTGGCAAGGGTCACCAGCTTCAAAAGATTGCGATAGCCGGTTTCATTTTCACAAAGCACCACCAGATGATACCCTGCTTCGTGGGCGCTTTTGGCCTTCTTTTCAAAGCGAGACCCCGGGGCCACGTAAAGCTCACAACCAAGAATGGGTTTGATCCCGTGGGCACGGGCAGCCTCGTAAAAGTGAATAAGGCCAAAGAGGCTCCCGTGGTCTGTTATGGCTATGGCCTCATAACCAAATTCTTTTGCCCTGGGGAAAAGGTCTTTTAGTCTGATGGCACCGTCAAGCAAACTCCATTCAGTGTGCAAATGGAGATGAACAAAGTCTGCCATTTTATTTCCTCCGAAATATTGACCTATTCTAATTTTAGAATTAGTCTAGAAAAATAGCAAATCTAAAAAGGAGTTTTGAGATGACCAAGTACAAGTGTAAAACATGTGGCTACGTTTACGATCCTGAAAAAGGCGATCCTTTGCGTGACATTCCGCCTGGGACTCCTTTTGAGAAGCTCCCACAAGATTGGACCTGCCCGGTTTGTGGATCAAGCAAAGTTGCATTTCAACCCTGTTAAGTCAAGTCGTTAACAATGCGCTCAGGGGCGTTGAAGATATTCACGCGCTCTGGGCGCGCGTAACATATAAGCGTTATCCCCGCTTTTTTAGCAATTTCAAGCCCGAGCGAAGACGTTGCTGTACGCGACATAACAATGGGAATACCCACTCTCGCACACTTTAACACCATATCTGAGGTAAGTCGTCCGGTGGTGTAAACCGCGCCTTTTGGCGAGGCCTTGCCCATTAAAATGGCCCCTATCACTTTGTCAACCGCGTTGTGACGGCCGACATCTTCGTAAAAAAGCCGCAAAGAGCCATCCTGCCAGTAGCCGCAAGCATGAACACAGTGGGTTCTGAGCCCTAAGTCTGATTTTTTGAGCACGGAAAGGATAAACGCCCTTATTTCTGAAAGTGGCATCTGCCATTCAGCAAGGGGAGCAAATTCTTTTTCCAAAAAATCGCGGGAAATTTTGCCTGTGCCTCCGCAGCCAGAGGTAACGATCAAGTCTTTGCCTTCTATCTTGTCAACGTCAGCATAAACAAAAATGCTTCCCTTTTCGTGGCAAAGCCTTACTTCCTTGAAAACGGAAGGGTCATCGAAATACCCCTGGGCAAAGAGATAACCCAGGCCAAATTCTTCAAGACCGGTGGGAAGCACCATAGACGAACCAACGGGTTCTTCGTTAAGATAAATGCGGTAAGGTTTCTCAAGGATAACTTCTTCCAGGCGTTCTTCGTTATTTTCTTTGGTTTTCAGGACCGTGCGATGTTTAAAAGTGAGCTCTATCATACGATGGGTAATTTAAAACCAAACTTTGCCTTTGCCAAATACAATACACGTTAAGCCTTGCACAAAACATACTTTGAGGTTAATTTTTGGCATGAATTCGGGGAGTGGCGCAGCCTGGCAGCGCACCTGCCTTGGGAGCAGGGGGTCGGCGGTTCAAATCCGTCCTCCCCGACCATCCTAATTGAGAAACTCCTATGAAAAAAAAGCTCAAAATCTTCGCCGCGGCCGTTGGCATCACCTTATTTCTCCTGATTTTTCTCATTGGCATAGCCATTTTTAGCCTACCCTACTTCGTAAACCTAAACGTTGTTAAAGAAAGAATCGCAAACCGCATTGCCCAAAAACTCCACGCAGAGGTCTCCATAGAAACAGCAAAAATCCATCTCCTCCCAAGGCCAAAGGTAAAAATTAAGAACCTAACCATTAAAGCCCCTAAATACATCTTTACCCTTAAAGAGGGGGATCTTGTCCTTGAACTAAAGCCCCTTTTCCACAAAAAAATCGTAGTGGAAAAGTTCATTTTAATGCGCCCGGAATTTATAAAAATAAAGGGCAATAAGCCGCCTCCGCTTATTACCCCTGAGCTTGTCTTTGCAAAGGCCCGTGAACTTTTGCCCAAGTTGCCACCATTTGAAGTCCAAATTGAAAAAGGAAGCATCTTTTTCGCCACCCCAGGGCAAAAACTTCCGGTGCTTACGGACATCTCGGCAAAACTTGCCCTTCAACCAGACTTTTTAGAACTTGAAACAAAAGCACTTAACCCCTCTCTTAAAAAACTCTGGGTTTCATTAAGGCTTTGGCCCAAAGAAGAACTTGCTGAAGGGCTTATAAGGATAAAACACCTGGATATCTCAGGGCTTGCTCCCCTGGCAGAAAAACCCTTTTTAGCCCCCTTTAAAACTGACCTTAACCTTGATTTTTCTTATCATTTTGAAGAAGGTAAATGGCTTGTGGGCTTCACCGGCACCGCCCCTTGTTTCGTAAAAAACGCAAACAATCCTTCTCTTTTGTTTGATTGTTCTGCTTTTGTGGGAAAATTAATTTACGCCCCTGACTTTTTCCGTTTTGACTTGAAAGACCTTGCCATGAAAAATCCCGAGGTCTCTGCCACGGGATTCTTTTTAAAAACCAAAAAAGAAACCTCTTTTGATTTTCACATCACCAACGGAGACTGGACTGAAATCCGCAAAAGGCTTCTTTCTCTTTTCCCTGAAAACCGGGGTTTAAAGACCCTTTGTGAGATTGTTGTTGCGGGAAAGGCAAAAGACATTCGTTTAAAAAGCAGGGCACCTTCTCCTGAAAAGCTTTTTTATCTAGACAACTTTTCCTATGAAGGTTATGCCGAAGACGGCATAATTGACGTGCCCTCTCTCAATATTCGCCTGGAAGACGTCTCCGGCTATGCCAGCGTAAAAAAAGCCATTCTCAAAGTAAAAAATGGCAAGGGACGCTTTCTTAAGACGAGACTTTCAAACGTCGCCCTCGAACTCAACTTAAGAAAACTAAAAGACCACACTTCGCCCCTTATTTTTACGGGAGACTTTGACACTAACTTTTCAGATCTTATGGCCTTTCTTTATTCCTTACCTTTACCAGACACCATAGAAAGCGAACTGAAAATCTTAAAGGGAAAGGGAGAGCTTTCAGGTGAGGCTGACATAGCGGGCACCCTTAAGCAACCAGACATCTCTTTTGCCTTTACCCCTAGGAATCTTTTCCTTGAATACCGAAGGTTTCCCCTTCCTGCCACCTTAAATGCCGGAAAAATCTCCTATGCCCGGAAGAAAGTCTCTTTAAGCGGTGTAAATATCCGCTTTCCCCAAAGTGTACTTACTCTTTCTGGTTCTTTAGATACTTCCTCTAAACCATATTTTTTGAATCTAATCGAAGCTCGCGGGGAAATTGCTATTTCAGAAATAAAAAAAGTTCTCAACATGTTCCCTGAAGAAAAAGAGCTTGCCGCACGCTGTCCCTTTGAGGGCTACAAAATAAAACTAATTTATGCCAACTATAAAGGCCCCCTTGTAAAAGAGGCTCTACTTAAAGACCTTGCCTTGAAAGCTGAGACCCAAAATTTCAGCATAGTGATTGATTTGCTGCCGGCACCCCTTATCCTCAAAAAAACAACCTTTACTTACAAAAATTTTACGCTTTCCTTTGAACCCACCGAGGCCCAAATACTTGACGCACATTTTCTTGGCACAGGAGAAATCTCTTTAAAACCCTTTAAGATCTTCCTGTCGGGGGAGGGAAGTTCTCAAAGAGAATTTGTTTCCTGGATTTACAAACGCGGAAAGATCCCCATGACGTTTTTCCCAAAAACTCCGTTAAAATTCAACTCCCTGGAATTTGCATTCTCACCGAAAAAGCTTTCCTTTTCGGGGAGCTGGCAGCAAGACGAAAAAGCCCATGCCAAGCTTTCCTTCTGGAAACACAAAGACGGTTTCCTCCTTGAAGCCTCGTTTTACCCCTATGAAGACAAGGGTTTTTACCTAAAGATAAACAAAAATAACCATTGGGACCTGGTACTAAAAGGCAGTATCGACCACCAGGGGATTGAAAAGTTCCTGGCAAAAAATCCCTTTCTTTTGCACTATTTAAAGGCTGATTTTTCCGCCCATATCAATAAAAGGCACCTAACAGAAAGCTCTTTTTACGGAAACCTTGTGCTAAGCCGCTTCCGTTTTCCCCCGCCAAATCAAAATATCTGGATTGAAGAATTAAAATTAAAAGCCAAGGGGCATAAACTAAACGTAGAAAATCTTGAGTTTGATTTAAACGGTTCTTCTTTTGAGGGCCAGGGCAAAATCTTTTTTACCAGGAAGTTTCTAAACCTTGAGGGAAGTCTTTATTCTCCTGAATTAGAAATCGAAGACCTTCTCAGGTTCTACAAACAAAAGAAAAAAGACCACCAAAAAAGCGACATCGCCTTAATAGCTCAGCTTGATTTTACGTGCGACTCGGTAACGTATAAAAACTTTGAATTTTCACCGATAGAAGGAACTATTTTCACTAACCCCCAAAAATTTCAGCTCGTCATAAAAGAAGGCCACATTTGTGGCATTTCTTTTTACGGTGATTACGAAAAAAGAAAATCATCCCAAAAACTCAGGCTTTACTTTGGGAAAAAAGAAGGCCACCTTGAAAAGACCCTTTTTTGTCTCTTTCACCAAAAGACCTTTGAAGGGCCTTTTAATTTAAAAGGCGAATTACTTACCTCTGGCAAGAGTAAACTTTTTGAAAAAACAAGCGGTGAGGTGAGTTTTTCCTCAAAAAACGGCCGCATACGTAAATTCGGCCTGCTAGCCAAGCTTTTTGGCATCTTAAGTCCTATTGACATTTTCCAGGGTAATCTTCCTGATTTTGAAAAAGAAGGTATGACTTACAATTCTCTTAACCTTAAGGGCAAGTTCGAAAAAGACTACCTCAAAGTTGAAGCCTTAAATCTTAACGCTCCCGGGCTTCGCTTTTTTGCCAGCGGAAAAATATATTTCCTTGACAAAAAACTAAGCTTAACCGCCTTGGTCTCACCCTTTAAAACCTTTGATACCGTGGTGAGCAATGTCCCTTTGGTTGGCTGGGTGCTTACAGGTAAGTCGAAAATGTTCGTAGGCGTGCCCCTTAGAATTACCGGAAAACTTAACGACCCAACTATCATCCCCCTTGACCCCACCAGCCTGGGAACCCATTTTCTTGGTATCATACAACGCACTTTCAAACTTCCCGTCAGAATTTTGACGCCTGGAAAGTAATATGCCGCGTTTTTCGGTGCAGGAACATCATGCGAGCCATCTTCATTGGGACTTACGTCTGGAAAAAGACGGCGTGCTTAAGTCCTGGGCCATTCCTAAGGGGCCTCCCCTTAAAATAGGCATAAGACGCCTTGCCATTGAAACCGAAGACCACCCTCTTGATTACATCTATTTTGAAGGCATAATCCCGCCGGGGTGTTATGGTGCAGGGATTGTCAAACTATGGGACAGAGGCACCTACGAGATCGAATTCTGGGAAGATGATAAGATCGTAGTGGTTTTCAATGGGGAAAAGCTAAGAGGGCGTTACGCCCTCCTTCGCTTAAAAGATAAAAACTGGCTCTTTTTCAAAACCAAGAAACAGCCAAAATTTAGTGACGACCACACCCCCCGTGGCCATGACCACCGCCACAAAGACGTGGAGAAACCCTGAGAGTTCCGGCCACAAAGGCAGCTACCGCCTCATCAGCGGGCATGGCTGGAACACCAGAGACCACTTTAATGCCGTATTCTTCAAAATAACCTATGGCACGCCTGCCAAGCATGCCGCAGAGAATACAATTTACCCCAAGGCTTGCCAGCCACTGGGGAATAACACCGGGCTCATGTGGTGGCGGAACATGGATCTCCTTGCGAATTCCGTCTCCATCTACTTCGTAAATGGCAAACTGAGGAGCATGACCAAAGTGTTCCGCAACCATTTCGCCTTCGATAGGTACTGCTATCTTCATGATTAACCCTCCTTCATCAGGATTTTTTCTATTTTTTGGGCAATTTCCTTAAGGGCCTTCGTAGCTGGCCCGTTAGCATACTCTGGAAGTGGCTTAGCCGCATGTAAAGACTCAAACACTGCTTCGTCGTAAGGAATCTCCCCAAGGGGAGTAAAAAGGTCTTTGCGAGCCAAGAGTTTTTTAGCGATTTCAGGATTCAAATCGGCCTTATTAACCACCAAATAACCAGGAATACGAAAGTGTTTAAGGAGCGCTGCTACGCGCTCAAGGTCGTGTTCTCCTGAGACAGTAGGCTCGGCCACAATTAAAACTGCCTGGGCTCCTGAAAGCGAAGCAATAACCGGACACCCTACCCCAGGAGACCCGTCAACCAAAACCAAGGAAGCTCCTTTTTCTGTTGCTACTTCGTGGGCCTTTCTTTTTACCGCAGCCACAAGCTTTCCGGAATTTTCCTCTCCAGGATAAAGCTCAGCATGAACTAGGGGACCGTATTTGGTGTCAGAGACACAAAGACTTCCTATTTCTTTTTCTTCCATGGAAATGGCCTCTTCAGGACAAAACCAGGCACAAACCCCGCACCCCTCACAAGCCACGAGATCAAAGGAAAAATCTTCCCTCACCGCCTCAAAACGGCATTTTTCTAGGCAGATACCGCAGTTAGTACATTTTTCCTGGTCTTTTACCGGTTCCCATCCTGAAAAAAAGGCTTCTTTGGCCTTTAAGGTGCCATCGAGGAGTAGACCAAAATTGGCTGAATCCACATCCGCATCAGCCAGGACCTTTTCCCCGGAGAGAAGCACTGCCAAAGAGGCAGCAATAGTAGTTTTTCCGGTGCCTCCTTTTCCACTCAAAATGAGAAGCTCTTTCATAGACACGCCTCGATTCGCTGATAAAGATCCCGGAAACTTTGCGCTAAGTCTGGCCTAGCCTCTAAAAGAGGAATCCCCCGGGAATAAGCCTTGGCAATTTCTTTGTCATCAGGGATTTCAAGAAGAAGCGGAAGTTTATTCTCTCGCAAAAATTCCATAAGTGGTTCATACACACCGCGACTGCGGTTGATTACCACTCCCATAGAAATATTCATGGTCTTTATAGCACCATAGGCCTGTTTTAAATCGTGCAAACCAAAAGGTGTCGGCTCGGCAACAAGGATACAAAAATGGGCATCTTTTACCGCGGTGAGCACCGGACACGCGGTCCCCGGTGGGCAATCAATGATGTTTATTTCATCATGCGCCAGAAATTGCTTTTTAAGCGCCTTAATCAGGGGTGAGGCCATGGCCTCACCTACTTTTAATTCTCCGTAAGCAAGCACGATGTCTCCTGACTTGCCAGCCAAGAGCCTCCCAAGCGGAAGCTTGGTTTCTTTGATACATTCTTCAGGGCAAACTTCCAGACATCCGTAGCAAGCATGGCAGAGTTCTGGAAAAACCAGCACTGTTCCCGGAAACACCGTAATGGCATTAAAGCGGCATATTTCTTTGCATTTTTTGCAAAAAGAGCATTTTTCTTCGTCAACTTCTGGCACCATACGAAAGACCGTTTCTTCGTAAAAAAGCTCAGGACGCAAAAAAAGATGGGCGTTGGGCTCCTCAACGTCGGCATCAAGGAGCCTTGCTGAAAGCGCCTGGGCCAAGGCCACTGAGACAATAGTCTTCCCGGTGCCGCCTTTTCCGCTTGCTACGGCAATAAACACCTGTCCCTCCTACTGGCAACCGCGTCCCCGTCCCCGGCCACGACCACCACCCTGGCCACGTCCACAGCCACGGCCGCGTCCACCGCCCTGACCACAGCCGCGTCCGCCACCAAAACCTCTCCCTCCACCAAGTCCGCGGCCAACTCCCATGCTACGACCGCCTCCCTGACCCTTTCCGGTTCGAAAGTCTTCAGGGGCAGACGCTTCCATGACACCCACGCCAAAATGGGCTTCAACAGTAGGGGCTTCTATCTCGGCAAGTCTTCCGGCTTTAAAGGCTTTTAGGGCATCTTCTACCGTGGCAACGTCAACCTGGGCTACTTTAATTCCTGCGGCAGAGAGCACCGCAAAGGCCTTGGGGCCACAATTTCCAGTGATTAAGAGCGAAATACCTTTTTCTGCCAGATAGTTGGCAGCAGCAATACCTGCCCCCTGAGGCGCATTAACGGCCTCATTGGCAATGGCCTCAAAAGAATCTGTTTCGGTGTCGTAAATGATGAAATACTGGGCACGGCCAAAACGAGGGTCAAAAGGTGCTGAAAGATCATTTCCCTGGGCTGTTATGGCTATCTTCATTTTTTCCTCCTGTAATGTTTGCTTGTGAAGGTAACGCAATTGAAACAAAGTTTCAAGAACGAAAAAAAATTGCGGGGACAGGCAAAAATTTCCCCAGGAAAATTTTTCCTAGTGGGCAAATTTTTCCTGGTGGCTAAGGGCGAAGGCCGAAAGGAGATTGTGAGCATTGAGCTGTGATCAGTAACCTGTAAAGCGGTTGTAGAGGTCAGGCGCCTGACTTCTGGATCAGAGAGTATTGCGAGCGCTTTTTTGATTCGTCATTGCGAGGGAGCGCAAGCGACCGAAGCAATCTCAGGCGAAGTGAAACAATCCCGGCCCTGGGCCAAAGTCTTGAGCAAAAGCGACCGAAGAATCCACACACCTGCCACGTCATGCTGAGGACCGTGAGGCCCGAAGCATCCACAAATCGATTAAGTGGTTAATGGATTCTTCGCCTACGGCTCAGAATGACACAGAAAAAAAAGCTCAGAATGACGCAAAAAAGGCTCAAAATGACGTAGAAAATATCAGAATGATGTAGAAAAAAATGGCTCAGAACGAAAAAGAAAGAGCAGTTCAGGTCAAAGGAAGAATATCTCAGAACGACATATTACCTTACATGCCCCGGTGGGGCATAAGGAAGGAATGAAAACGTTGCTTGGCCGATATTTTTACAGAAACCGGAGTATTTTTAAATCGACGTGCTTTAAAGGGGATCCTTCCCATTTTTCGGAAGCCTTTAGCCTTTAGCCCTTAGCCTATCATCCACTTTAACAACCTTTACAATCACAGCTCACAGATCACTGATCACTGATCACTAGTCACAGATCACTGATCACTGATTACCGACCACATTGGCATTGGGCTTGCATACCTAAGAAAGCGATGAAAGCGCTAAAGGTAAACCCACAACTAGGATTACTTGAGGCCCTAGAGGGCGGAAGGCTCCTTGAAAGGCGCCTGGATGTTACGGCCAACAACCTGGCCAACGTCTCCACCCCTGGCTATAAAAAAGACGTTCTAAGCTTCCGCGAAGTTTTGATGCGTAAGTTCCCAAAGGGTTGGCGCACGTTCAAAGAAGTGACACAAACGACAGATTTCCAACAGGGGCCTCTTGAGCATACCGGAAACCCCTTTGATATCGCCATTGGTGGCGAGGGCTTTTTCAAAGTAGAAACTCCTTTTGGCGTGGCTTACACCCGTGCCGGAAACTTTCGCCTGGATGCCGAGCGCCGTCTTGTTACTGCTGAGGGTTATCCTGTGCTTGCTGACGGTGCCCCCATCGTGATCGAACCCGGCCTTGCCAAAGGTGGGCTTGCCACCATTGATAACGTCTATTTTCAGGTAGATGCCTCAGGAGTCATCGCCATAGACGGCACCGAGATCGGCCGCCTTGACGTGGTTAAGTTCGAAGACCCTAAGGCCCTTAAAAAGTATGGAGAAAATCTCTTTGTGGCCAAAGAGGGAGCACAGGAAATCCCCGTTGACAACCCTAATTTGCGTCAGGGATACCTTGAAGGCTCAAACGTGGAAGCCCTAAAAGAAATGGTAAACCTCATCGAAATCCAGCGGGAATTTGAAGCCATCCAGAAGTCTATTCAAGGGATTGGGGAACATACCAGCCGCATGATTGAAACTTACGGTCGCACTTAAAGGAGGAAGATATGATACGCAGTCTCTGGTCCGCTGCCACAGGTATGCAGGCCCAACAATTAAAACTTGACGTTATCGCCAACAACCTTGCCAACGTAAACACCTCTGGCTTCAAGAAAAGCAGGCCAGATTTTGAAGATCTTCTCTATCAAAAACTCAAGCTTGCCGGCGCTTTAAACGGTGAAGGGAATCAGGTCCCCGTGGGTATGGAAATCGGCCTTGGGGTGCGCCCGGTCTCGGTTAGCAAGATTTTTTCCCAGGGAGAATACGAACAAACCAATAACGAACTCGACCTGGCCATTGAAGGCCGCGGTTTTTTCAAAGTGCTGGTAAACGGCGAAGAGCTCTACACCCGCGCTGGCCACTTCAAGGTTGACCGGGACGGATACATCGTAACCCCTAACGGTGCCAAGCTTCAGCCTGAGATAGTAGTGCCAAATAACGCCGTGCGCATTGAAATCACCCAGGACGGCCAGGTAACCGCGATCATGGGGGACGGCACTACCCAAAATCTTGGCCAGATCCTTCTTTACGATTTTCCAAATCCGGCTGGGCTTTATTCCCTTGGGCGCAATCTCTACCGCCCAAGTGACGCCTCAGGTGACGTCATTGAAGGACAGCCTGGCGCAGAAGGCTTTGGCACCATCGCCCAGGGCTACCTTGAAATGTCAAACGTGGATGTGGTGGAAGAAATGGTCCAGATGATTGTTACCCAAAGGGCTTATGAGGCCAATTCCAAGACGATCCAGACTGCCGATCGCTTACTTGAAATGGCAAACAACGTGAAACGGTAAGCCATGAAAAAAGCCGCTAGCATCGTCATCTTTTGCGTGATTTTGGCCCTGGCGAGCAAGTCCCTGGGAAAAACCTATGACGCAGGGTTTTTCCGCAAGGTCTTTTTAGAAGAAGTGAGTCAGCGCATCACCTGGGCCAGAGGGGAGCTTAAGCTTGAAAGATTTACCGTGCAACCTGAAAAGGTAAGCGTGCCAGATAACGCCAGGATGCTGGTGCGCCTTAAAGGAAGCCCGGGAATAGGAGCAAACGTTTTACTTTTTGATTTTTACCAGGATGACCACCTGGTAAAACGGGTGCGGGCCATGGGGTTCATTGAGGCTTATCTTCCGGTGGTAGTGGTCAAAAGGCCTGTTGCCGCGCGCACGGTGCTTACTCCCGAAGACCTTGGCTTTGCAAAAAGGCCCGCAAGCCGCCTTCCTAAAGATGCCCTTTTTGCCCTGGAAGATGCCCTTGGTAAAGAAACCCGGACAAGTCTCAGGGCAGGCCAGGTTTTGCGCACAAGCTCTCTTCGCATCCCGCCTGTTATCAAGCGGGGAAAGATCGTAAGGATCGTGGCCAGAGGGAAAAACTTTGTGGTTTCTGCCCTGGGTGAGGCCCGCCAGGCAGGCCGCCCAGGTGAGTTTATTCGGGTTAGGAACCTTTCAAGTAAACGCGAAGTCTATGCCAAGGTGATAGACGCCCAAACCGTGGAGGTGAGATTCTAATGCGTGGCAGAAATTTGCTCATATTGCTTGCTTTGGGGATGATGCTTGGGGCCTGTGCCCCAAAACAGCAGGTAAACATTGCCCCTCCGCCACCGCCTCAGGTTTACGTGCCGCCAGCACCCAAAAGCGTGCCTCAGGAAGGTTCGCTCTATGCTGGGCAAAGGGCCTTTTTCTTTGAAGACCACCGTGCCAGTCGCGTGGGCGACGTGATTACCATCAAAATCGTTGAGACCTATCAAAGCTCAAACAAGGTAAGCAACAAAATCAGCCGTTCTTCTGAAACAAGTGCTGGCGTAAAAAGTCTCCTTGGCTTTGAAAAGGTCTTTGAGGAGTCAAACCCTCGCTTTAAGGCTGACCCCATGTTTAGCGGCGGCATGAGCACCAAAACCGACGGCCAGGGGCAGTTTTCACGCAACACCAATATCGTAGCCACCCTTACCGCCCGGGTAATAGATGTTCTCCCTAACGGCAACCTGGTAATCCAGGGAGTGCGCACCATCCGCCAGGACGAAAACCTGGAATACCTTACCATCACCGGCATTGTGCGTCCTGAGGACGTGGCGGCAGACAATTCCGTGCTTTCCACCCAAATATCAGACGCCCGCATTGAGTATAGCGGTGCAGGCCCTAACACCCTTGCCGTAAGAGGGCCAGGATGGCTTTCGCGAGCCCTTCAGGTCATCTGGCCTTTTTAAGGGGGAAGTTATGCGCAAAGGGATTTTACTTCTCATATCAGTTTTGCTGTTTAGCGTTACGGCACAGGCCGCAAGACTCAAAGACCTGGTAAACGTTGAAGGCGTGCGGGTAAACAAGCTCATTGGCTACGGCATCGTGGTAGGGCTCCAGGGCACCGGCGACGGGGCTCAGACGCAATTTACCGTACAATCAGTGGTCAATATGCTTGAGCGTTTCGGCGTGCACGTTGACAAAAACCAGGTCAAGCTCAAAAACGTAGCAGCCGTTATGGTAACTGCTGAGCTTCCACCATTTGTGCGAGCCGGCCAGCGGCTTGACGTTACGGTTTCTTCCATTGGTGATGCCAAAAGCCTCCAGGGAGGCACCCTGCTCTTAACCCCCCTCCGCGGCCCCGACGGCGAGGTCTATGCGCTTGCCCAGGGGCCGGTATCTATTGGCGGCTTTGCCGCGGCAGGGGCAGGGGCCACGGCCCAGAAAAATCATCCCACGGTGGGCAAAATTCCCTCTGGCGCTATTGTGGAAAAGGAAGTCCCGGTAAGCATTAATGCGAAAAATACGCTTAGGCTTTCTTTCAGGGAAACAGACTTCACCACGGTATCCCGAGCCTGTGATGCCATCAACGCCTTTTTAAACGGACCTTACGCCACCCCTGTTGACGGCCGAAGCCTTGTGGTGCGCGTGCCCAAGGCTTATCACGGAAACGTTGTCAAACTCCTGGCAGATATCGGCGACCTAGCGGTTGAACCAGACGCCCCGGCAAGGGTGGTGATCGATGAGCGCACGGGAACAGTTGTCATGGGAGAGAACGTGCGCATCTCTAAAGTGGCTATTGCCCACGGGAATCTCTCGGTACAAATCAAAGAAACCCCTCAGGTTATTCAGCCACCGCCTTTTTCCCAGGGGCAGACGGTGGTGGTCCCCCAGACAGAGCTTAAGGTCAAAGAGGAAAAGGCAAGGCTGGTAGTGCTTGAAGAAGGGGTAAGCATTGGCGAGCTAGTGCGGGCACTAAACGCCGTAGGTGCCACGCCGCGTGATTTAATCGCCATTTTTCAGGCGATAAAGCGGGCAGGCGCCCTTCAGGCCGAACTGGTGATTATGTGAGGTAGGCCGTGAAAATCACAAGCCTTGACTTAAACAGCGTTGAAGCCCTTAAGGAACTTGCAAAGCGCGACCAGAAGGCCGCCCTGCGCAAGGCCTGTCAGGAGTTTGAGTCTATTTTTCTCTACGAAATTTTTAAGGGGCTCAAAAAAACTATCCCCGAAGGGGGAATGTTTCCGAAGAGTTTTCAAAGAGAGATGTATGAAGATTTCTTTTATCAGGAAGTGTCTCGTAGGCTTGCCCAAAAAGGCACCGGGCTTTCTGAATTGCTTTACAAACAGCTTAGCCGCAAATACGGAGGTGTAAAATGAAAAATCCCTGGCAAAAACTCGCCGAACTTCTTGAGGAAGAAAGACAGGCCATTGTCTCTGGAGACCTTGAAAAACTCCTTGATTGTTTGCGGCAAAAAGAAGACATCTTAAAGGACCCGGCGCTTCGCACCACCCCGCTTTCACCCACTCTTCGTGCAGAAATCACCAGGCTTACCGAACACAACCAGATGCTTCTTAAAGCGGGGCTTGCCTTTATTGAAGAGGCCTACCGGTTCCTGGGAAGACACATGGCACCAAAGGCCGCTTATACCGCCCAGGGCAAGGCCAAAAGCGCCAAGGGTGCGCAGCTCCTTAGCGTGGAGGCCTAAATGGGAGGGCTTTATAGCGCTTTAAACATCTCCAAAAACGCGCTCCTTGCCTTTCAGACCGCAGTTCACGTGACTGGCCACAACGTGGCAAACGTAGATACCGAGGGATACTCGCGCCAGAAGACCGTAAACGCCCCCTACCCTCCTACCCCAGGGCCTGCAGGCCCCATGGGAAGTGGAGTCAAGGTTGAACAGATAAAACGCTACTTTGACGCCTTTTTGGAAACGAACCTCAACCTTAAGCGCAGCGACCTTGGCCTTCTTTCCGCAGAAGAAACAGGCCTTGACCTGGTGCAGGGGCTATTTAACGAGACCAATCCCCTTGGGCTTTCAAAGCTCCTTGATGACTTTTTCACCGCCTGGCAAGGGCTTTCCAACCGTGCGGAAGGAATTCCTGAAAGACGCGTGGTCATTGAAAAAGGACGGGTGCTGGCAGAGGCCATCAGGGACAAAAACCAGGCGCTGGTTGATCTCGAAAACAACGTCCGCCTCAAATTAAAAGACGTAGTGGGTGAAATAAACGAAATCGCCAAGCAAATTGCCGACATTAACCGACAGATAACCGCGGTGGAGTCTGGGCTTCACCAGGCCAATGACCTGCGCGACCAGCGTGACAAGCTGGTAGCCAAGCTCTCAGAGCTTGCCCAGGTGCGCTACTTTGAAAACAACCAGGGTGCCTACGCCGTAGTCCTTGGAAACGGCTACAACCTGGTGGATATTGACTCCTACTGGCAGCTTGAACTCTCTGGAGGCGAGGTCTATTGGCTGGGGCACAGCGGTGAAAAAGTCCGCTTAACAAGCAAAGAAGTCTCTCAAGGAGCCCTTGGCGGGTGGCTGCGCATCATTGAACAGATCTCAAACGACTGGAACTACGAGTACGTAATCTCTACCAGAAGCACCTATACCAAAGACGGGCATACGCTCAGGGAAAACACCACCTGGGAAGAACTCGGCATAAACGGCCCCGTTGAAATCAGGTTCAGCGGCACAAACCACTTTGGCGACGAAATAACCGGGGCCTATCAAACCACAGACCCTAAAGAGACTGTCCGCGATTTTCTGGACGAAATAGAAAAGGCTTACGACTACAAAGTTAAGGCTTATCTCACTGACGATGGCCGCCTGGTGGTAAAAGACGCCGTGCGCGGCGGAGGAAAGCTTTCCTTTACCATCACCCAGAGCCCTGTTGATTTTGGCAGGTTTGACGACGAAGCCGCCAACCACCGGGTAGAAGAGCTTAACCTTACCGGGAAATTTCATCTTTTTGCCGAAGAGCTCGTGCGCGCGGTAAACGAAATTCACACCGAAGGCGTGGGGCTAAAATTCTACGAAGGTGAGCTTCAGGGCCTTTTTCAAAGCGACGGGAGCATAAAAGGTCTTGACTTTTTCCGGGACATAAACCGCAATGGCTCGCTTTTTGTCTGGGTAAAAGACCCGACAGGGAACATCACGCCGGTTAAAGTTGATTTTGCCCTTGCCGCCACCGCCACCATTGACGACATTGCCAACCAGATAAACGAGGCCTTAAAAGAAAATGGCTTTAACCCTGATAATTCGGTGAAGGTCCTTTTCCGCAACGGACGCCTGGTCTTTCAGGCACAGGAAGGCTGGGGCTTTGCCTTTTCAAACGACACTGCAAACGTGCTTTCTGCTACTGGGATAAACGTCTTTTTTGCGGGAAGTGGTGCGGGAAGCATTGCCATCAACGAAAAACTCTCGGTAAATCCGGAATACTTGGCCGCGGCAAGGCTTGACCGGGAAGCCTGGCGAAGCGAGGCGGCTTTAGCTGGCAGCTACCAAAGCCGCCTTCCCATTGCAAACCCGGATCAGGTGGTTTTTAACGACCCGCCCCATAAAATCTACGTGCGTTTTTTTGACGCTCAAGGCAACCAGATCCTTCACGAAACCGAAAATGGCTTCAAGGTAAAAGAACTTGCAGTTCAGGTTAATCCTGGGGACTCGCTTACCGATATTTTGCAAAAGCTTGACGCCATCGAGGGGCTCAGAGCCTATCTTGACGGAAATGGCCGCCTGACCCTTGAGCTTGACCCCAATTCTTCGAAAAACTACGCCTATTTTGAGCTAGGCATAGACGAGCCCCCGCCAGCAGATTCTTTTCTCTCTTATCTTCGGGAAAAGGGCGTATGGGTCCCGCAATACCAGGCAAGTAGCGGGCGCATGGAAAGTGCTGATTGGTATGAAGACCCTTCTTCGGTTACGGTGAGCGAAGACGCTGAGCTTAACTTTGTCTTCTACGATGCCGAGGGCCATGAAACCGGGCGCACTTCGCTTTCCGTGGCAAGCGGTACGAACCTGAAAGACCTTGCAAGCCTCATTGATGCCATTCCAGAGTTTCGGGCAGGTTTTACCGAAGGCAACAGGGGTAAGCTTTTCTTAACGCTGGCAGACGCCCCAGAAGGCTCTGTCTCTTTTGAGATGACGGTCTCTGGGGGAGACGGAGACGGAAAACTTGACCTCTCCTCGGGTAGCCCCCTGGAACTAGATTCAATTTCGGAGAAGCAGATTTTTTCAGGCCTTGAGCCCTGGGTTAAGCCCACCCAATATGTGGCAGACCTTGGTTCTGTAGCACCTCAAAATCTTTTGTTTTCAGGCTTTGTAGATGTCAAATTTTTCGACAGCGCAGGAAATGAAATCCAAAAAATCAGCTTTGGCACCACGGGAAGTCCGGATGTTTCTGTGACTGACACCAACGGAACCGGAGCGATAGATTTAGAAGACCTTGTCTCTGCCCTTGATAGCCGGGGAGAGCTTAAGGCTTACCTTGATAACGGAAAACTTTTCATCTCACTTGGAGATGGCGCCCCTCAAGACGCCGCTTATTTTGTCATTGAGGGAAATGGTCCTTCGCGCCCCTGGGGTTCGCTTCAATTTGTGAATGATCAGGGAAGTCTCGCCACCTCAGACGACGAATACTTTGAGCTCACTTTCCAGATGGGCGCCCTTGAAAACTGGCTTTTTGATGAGGCCGGAAATCCCATTGATACTGACCCTGCAAACGAAGTAGTTGATCCCTTCCGCCTGGAGCTTTCTACTGGTGCAGGAGCCATACAAATTGTCCAGAAGTATAACGCCGAAGAAAACGCCCGCTTTGGCCTTGCCGCTCATCTTGATGACGAAGGAAGGCTCGTCGTTAAAACCTCAGGGCTTTATGACACGAGAAGTTTTGTGGTAACCGATGCCTTTCGCAAAAACTCCTTTGAAACATCAAGCGTAAAACCTAACAAATTCGATGCTCAAAACAATCTATGGTACCTGAAAACTGACGAGTCCGTTGATAAAAACGCCTCATTTGAAGCTCAAAACATAACTATCGATTATTTAAAACCAGATGGTACCACCTTCCACACGGAAACTATTTCTCTTACCGCAGGACAGACCTTAGAAGCCTTCTTAAACGCTCTAAACGCCCTTGATGCAGATAGCGATGGCGTTTCTGATTTTTCCGCCGCAATTGACGACTCCGGCCGTCTGGCCATAAGAGTAAACGATCCGGATCAGGATAACGACGGAAAAGACGATTGGGTCTCTTTTAAACTTAGCACCAACCTTGCCGCTGAAGAAGGAAATTTCGTGACTTATCTCGCCAGAAAAACTTTTGCCGCTAAAGACACTGGCATTGCCAGGGAACTTCAGGGCTTTTCTCCTGCTGCAGGGGATAACCGCAACGCCTTAAGGCTTGCGGCCCTTTCCAACAGCCGCCGCGAAAAACTTGGCCAGGCCTCGGTGGCGGACTTCTACACCGCCATTGTAGGAGAAGTAGGCATTGCCACCAAAACCGTAAAAAATTCCAAGAGCTTTATGGAAGACCTGATAAACCAGCTAAAAATCATGCGCGACAGCATCTCAGGTGTTTCCCTTGACGAGGAAATGGCCAATCTCATCAAGTATCAGCAGGCCTTTTCAGCCTCTGCCAAGATTTTAACGGTGGCTGACGAAATGCTCGATACTTTAATACAGGCAAAGAGATAGCGGGAGGCGTAAATGGCCATTCGTATTGGCTTAAAAACCCAATATGACCGTATGCTTTATAACTTGAACAAACTGACCACGGAAATGCAAAAACTCCAGACCCAGACCGCCTCAGGGGTCAAGTTTGAAAGGCCCTCAGATGATCCGGTAGCCCTGGTGAGAAGCCTTGGTTACCGCAAATCAATCGAGGATATCGACCGCTATCGTACCTCGATTCGTGAAGGAAGATCATATCTTCGCACCATGGAAGGGGCTTACGAAGGGCTTGAAAACATCGTCATGCGCGCCAAACAACTTGCCATCCAGGCAAGAAATGACAGCATGAGCCCTCAAAACCGCGAGGCCATCGCCCGCGAGGTGGACAATCTCCTGAAAGAAGCCCTTGCCCTTGCAAACACCCGGCACGGGAACCGCTACGTTTTCGCAGGGAACAGGCCTGTGGGCTATGATGAAGCCCACCCGCCTTTTGAGCTGGTAAAAAAAGCCTTACCTGATGGCGCCGTCAAAGAACAGGTAATTTATCGCGGAGGCGAAGAGGACACCTACTTTGGCTATGCGCCAGATGGCAAAATACTTATCGGGCGCAATGGTAACGAGGCTATTGCTGCCTCTGGAATTTTCGATGCGTTAATCGGGCTTAAAAAGACCCTTGAAGCCAATAACGTCTCTGACCCACACCAAGAATTAGAAGAACTCGGCATCCAAATAGACCGACTGGACAAAGTACTCAACCATTTGCTTAACGAGCGGGCAGCCCTTGGGGCCAGGATGGACCACCTTGACCTTAAAGATAACCTCTACCAGGACATGCAGGACATCATCAAAGAAAACTTAAGCGACACCCAGGATACGGATCTCCTTGAGGTAGCCACACGCCTTAAGGCCAAAGAAACCGCATACCAGGCTGCGCTGGCAGCTTCTGCCAAGGTGATGCAGTTAAGCCTTGTTAATTACCTGAGTTAGGAGGGAACTTGTTAGTACTTACGCGTAAGGCCGGAGAATCAATCGCCATTGGGCAGGAAATCAAGATAGTGATTCTAGAGGTCAAAGGGAAACAGGTAAAAATCGGCATAGAAGCCCCGGCCCATGTGCCGGTGCATCGCATGGAAGTTTACCAGAAAATCTTTGAAGAAAATATCCGTGCGGCCACGGTAGATATTTCCTTAGACCATTTAATAAACCCTGCAAGGGAGGAGTAAGTTGAAGATAGAGACTACGAGATTCGGGCAAATCGAGATCGAAGAAGACAAAATCATATTTTTCCCAAGCGGAATACTGGGTTTTCCGCAGGCAAGGCGTTATGTGCTTATTCCGCACCGGGAAGGATCACCTTTTTGCTGGCTTCAGGCTGTTGACGTGCCAGAGCTAGCCTTCGTAGTTATTGAAACGAGCATGTTTTTCCCGGATTTCAAGCCAGAGCTCCCCAAAGAGGCTAAGGAGGAAATTCACCTGCGCGAAGGAGACGACCTCTCGCTCCTTGCCATAGTGACTATTTCAAAGGAAAACCCGGCCGATATTACGGCCAATCTTTTAGGGCCCATTGCTGTTAATATTCCGCGAAGGCTGGCCAAACAGGTAGTGCTCGATGCGCGCAAATATCCTTTGAAGGCCCCGCTGACACCGATTCTGCAGAAAATGGCTGAAACCAAAGCAACTCCGCAGCAAGCAAACGATTTTTCAAGACTCGAGGAAACAGCCCGATAAATCGTAATAAGAGAAGAGCTTTGAACAATGTCACTGCAAAGAAGCGCCTTTTTGAAGGAGCTTAAACAGGATCCGTTCCTGTTTTTCGTCCCGAAAGATAGGAACGGATCCCCGAACATATCAAGGACTTAAGGGGCTTGGGAGGGCCGTATGGCTGATGTATTCGGAAAAATAAACGTTTTGGGGCTTGGCTCTGGCCTAGATCTCCAGGGTTTGCTTGATCAATTGCGTGAGATAGAAGAAGCCCCTATCAAACGCCTTGAAGAGAAAAAAGACAGCTACGAAAGCAAGCTAACGGAGTTTGACTGGTTGAATACCCAGGTTATTTCCCTTAAGTCCAAGGCCCTTGATCTTTCCCTTGAAAGCTCCTACCTCACCCGCAACGTAAACGTCTCAGGAAGCGGAGTCTCTGCAAGTGCAGAAGTAGGTGCCCTCACCGGCACTTATCAAGTAGAAGTTACCCAACTTGCCCGCAAAAACATGTGGGAGTCTCAGGGGTTTGCTAGCAAAGACGCTTCTGTTGCCACTAACGACGACGTAATCCAGATTGCCGTGGGCGATAAGGAATTTTCCGTGCTGGTGCCTGCAGGCACCACCCTTGAGGGGCTCGCTAAACTCATAAACGAGGCTGAAGACAATCCCGGTGTGGAAGCCAAAGTAGTTGACACGGGCTCACCGTCAGACCCATACAAACTTATACTTAAATCTAAGGAAACCGGTGAAGACCACCGCATCGTGGTTACCCAGGAACTCGCAGACGTTAGTTTTAGCGAAGTTACCGGCCCCCCAAATATCTGGCGCTCAGAAAATTACACCAACCCTGATGACGTTGTTAATAGCACGGGAAACACCATCACCTTGAACATCACCGCAGGGGAAAAAAATATCACCGTAGAAGTGCCAGACGGCACTACTCTTTCTGAGCTAAAAGACCTCATTAACCAGGCGGCAGAAAACTCCTCTCTTAAAGCTTACCTGCGTCGGGATTCTTCTGGAAATTACTTCATTGACTTGCGTTCTCCAGAGGCCCTTTCTGTTTCCCAAACACCAGATACCCCTAGTCTTTTCCCTTACGAAGTGGAAACTAACGGCGAAAGCCTTAACGCCTTCTTCAAAATAGACGACATCGCTTATCAGCGTGGCACTAACGAAGTCTCAGACATTGTCCCAGGGGTCACTTTTTCTTTAAAAAGCCCTGGGAGTGCAACCGTAGAAGTCTCTCCTTCCCTTGAGGACGTGAAGTCAACTTTTTCTTCTTTGGTGGAAGATGTAAACAATCTTTTAAGTAAACTCCGGGAAAAAATGGCCGTTGATATTGAAAAAGGAACCGAAGGCCCACTTTACCGCAGCACTGCAGCCGAAAAGCTGATTAGGGACCTGAGAGATGTTTTTTCGGCAGGCGTGTCTTCAAACAAGCACATAAAAAGCCTTTTTGACCTGGGCGTTAACTTTAACCGGGATGGTTCCATAACCCTTGATGAGAAAAAACTTGAAGAAGCCTTTAGCAAATACCCCGATGAAGTAAAAAAACTCTTACTGGGAGATGACGAAAATAACATAAAAGGATTTGGGGAAAGGCTAAACGACGCCCTTCAAAACTATCTTGGGCCTTCTGGATTAATTGCCCTTGAGCAAAACACCACCAAGCGCCAGATAGAACTCATTGAAAAAAACATTGCCCTTAGCAAAGAAAGGGTAGAACAAAATATGGCTGTCATGCAAAGACAATTCATGGCCCTTGATAGATACATCCAGCAACTAAACGATCTTTCGTCTTATCTTGAGACCCAATTCAAGAGCATCTCAGGGCTCTCCGATAAGAAGTAAAGATTAGGCGTTCAGGGAAGGACGCCACAAAAATAACAAGGAGGTTCAAGTAATGTACGGAAATGCGCTAAACACGTACCGCCGAAATTCTGTTAGCACCCTTGAAGACCCCAAAAAAATCGTAAAGCTTCTTTATGAAGCCGCTATCAAAGAGCTCAATCTGGTAAAGCTCCACTACGATGAACCTTTGGCAAGGGGCAAACACCTCGGCAAAGCCATTGCCATTGTAGGAGAGCTTCAAGCAGGAGTAAATCTTGAGGCTGGCGGAGAAGCCGCAGAGTTTCTCTACAGTCTCTACGCCGCCATGATAAAAGAGCTTTCCAATTTGAACGGAAAAGAAAAAGGCATTGAAACCCTGGAAAGAAGTATTCGCTATCTTCAGGAACTCAAAAAAATCTGGACAGAACAGGTGCTCAACCAACCCCAACAGCCTGTCCAGGAAGAAGAAATCGCCTACAAAGAAGCTGCTGGTGCCAGATGAAAAAGACTATTTCGTTGCTGCGAGAGCTTCTTGTGAGACAGGGGGAAGAGCTGCGCCTCCTTGAGGCTCTCGCAGCCTCGCGCAAAATGTCTTCAAGTGATTACGAGCTCATATTAAGAGGGATTTACGAACGAAGAAAAATTCTTGCCCTTCTTAAAGGTGAAGGGAATTGGGCTCTCTCTCAAAAATTTTCTCCTCAAGAAAAAGACGAATTTTTAAAGCTTTCGACAGAATTTTTAGCCAAAGAAAAAACCCTTCAGCAATTGGCCCAGCCTGTTTTAGAAGCCTACAAAACCCGCTTAAACAAATTAAAGCTAGGCCAAAAAGCTCTAAACGCCTACGCTAAAGCTTTTTAGAAAAGTACACTGTGATGCTGAAGGAGCACAAGCAACTGAAGCATCCACAGATCGATTAATGGATTCTTCGGTCACTCCCTCAGATGACAAAAATGGGAATTCCCTCAGCCCTTAGCTAATCACGAGGCGACGCAGTCGCCGTGGCAATCTCTCCCACAGCCGTCATCACGAGGCGTGCTATCGCACGCCGAAGTGATCCCTGTCCCGAACACAGTGAGGGATCTAGATTGCTTCGCTTCGCTTGCAATGACACACAAAAAGGCTCTCGCAATACCCTCTGATCAAGGATCCGTTCCCATTTTTCGTTCCGAAAAATAGGAACAGATCCCTTTCGCCTTTTGCCCTTAGCCCTTTAGCCCTTAGCCTCTACAACTTACAGGAAACTGATCACAGCTCACTGATCACGTTTACTTCCCGTCATCCTGAGCGGAGCGAAGAGCCTGCCCTGAGCCGAAGGCGAAGGGATCCATTAATCGACCTGTGGATTCTTCGGTCGCTTCGCTCCCTCAGAATGACAAAAGAAAATCGCTCCCTCGGAATAACCCTTTAGCTGTCATCGCGAGGCGACTTGTACGCCCGTGCGATCTCAGGAAACCTCTAGAACTTCTACAACCTCTAGAACTTTTACTACTGCTCACTGCTCGCCCATCGCCTTCCGCCCCTTGCCCTTCGCCACTCGCTAGGGCGCCCGTAAGCGCCAACGAAGCGATCTCACGAAACATCCTCCACCTCAAAGCTTACGATGTTCCGCTCCCGCTTGCTGAACTCAACCCCGATAAGCCAGATCTTTTCGCACTTCCCCTTATACTTCTCAAAGTAGCGCTTCTCTTTTAGTTGCTTAAGGGCGTCTCCGGTGGCCTCATCCTCCACCACCTTGAATTCAAAGAGATAACACCTGCCCTCAAAAAGCACCGCCATATCCAGACGGCCCTGGTTAGTGGCTTCTTCCACCCGCACATCTAGCCCCAGACCACAAAAGTACGCGTAAAAAACACTGGCATAAAATCCTTCGTATTCTTCAAGCCCCGTCTTACGAAACCAGTCGTGCGGAATCCCGGCAAAGATCGCCTTGAAAACCCTCTCGAGCTCCTCTGGCCTTCCCCTTTCCAGGGCCTCGTAAATCCGGTCGTAATGTTCTTCTTTAGTTGGTAGATCGCTAAAGGTGTTCAGCAAAAAATTGTTAAAACTTGTACGCACCTCAAGGTTCGGAAAACCCAGGATATATTTGGTAAGGGGGCCGCGGCGCCTGGTGCCTTTTATCGTCAAATAGCCCGTCTGAAAAAGGACTGTCTCCGGGTAAATACGATCTACGTCAAAGCTCTCAAGGAGCTCATCTCCCACTTCGAGCTTTTCCAGTTTGGCCACGTTGAGTTTCCGGGCCAAAAGAAGCTTTATCAAAAAAGTGGGCGTGCCCGTCTCAAACCAGTAGGGCCGAAACTCGAAATTGCGCAAAAAGAGCAGAATGTCGAAGGGGTTGTAAACAGGCTCGCCAAGCCAGGAGTAACCGTTATACCAGCGGCGCACCTCGGAAAGGTCAATTCCTTCTAATCTATCGACAAAGGTCTTTTCAAATTCTTCCTGGGTGTAGCCGCATATTGTGGCATAATCAGGCGAAATGGTTATATCTTCCAGGTTGTTAAGGCCTGAAAAGATCGAAACCTTGGAAAACTTGGTAACGCCGGTAAGGAAGCAGAACTTGAGATAAGGGTCTGCGTCTTTGAGTACGGAATAGAAGTTTTTAAGTTTTTCGCGAATACGTGCTGCGGTTTCAATGCTATCTATCCTATCCAGGATGGGTTTATCGTATTCATCAACTAGCACCACGGTTTTGGTGCCGTATTTTTGTGCAGCCTTTTTGATGAGCTCATAAAAACAGGCCCGGTAATCTTCGGCGTGTTTACAGGTAATTTCTAAGGTTTCCTGGTTTTCTTCAAGAATCAGAAGGATACGTTTTATAAGGTCGTTTTCGTCTTCGATAACTCCCGC
>NZ_ATXH01000023.1 GCF_000421585.1 Thermodesulfatator atlanticus DSM 21156 | reverse complement strand
AGTGAGAAAACCATGCCTGATTAAGAAGGCATTAGGCCCTCTTTAGTGGTATAGATAGCCTATTGCTTGTCCACGAATGAGGATACCTTGTTTGAGATTTTACAAAATTGCCGAGATTAGAGTTGCGGAGCACAAGCTCAAGGAGAGTCGTTCCTATTTTTAGTGCCGAAAAATGGGAACGGATGCTTGAACGGACCTTAAGAAAAGATATTTTGCAAAGGTCTCTTGCCTAAATAAGAAGGTATTGAGACCATAAGTGATCGATGAATAGTGAATCACCAGAAAAATGGAGGGAAATGGTATGTTAGAAACTTTGAGACGCCTCATCCTCTCGCCTTGTGGCACCAGTCTTCTGACGAATAATACCTCAAGTGAAATTAGAAGCTTGGTCTTCAAGTATGCTAATCTAGTCTCTCCTGTTTCTGGCGAAGAAGGAAAGAAGCTTTCAGAACACATAAAAGAGAGAAAAAATTACTTATTAACTAGCAAACCTGAAGAAGCCGCAAAACTTTCAGCAGAAATAAACGGTATTTATCGTATATATAACGAAAATTTAGCTTCAAAACATGATGATATACATATTCTACTTACTACTGATACCTGGCTTGGTAAAGAAACAGCAAAAATGGTAAAAGACTGGCTTGAAAAACAGAGATTTTCCCAGATTCAGGTGTGGGATAATATTGCGGGTTTACGAACTGATAGCCTAGACAATTTTCATTGTGCAATAGCAGAGCTGGTAAAACATATTCACCAAGTTCTTCCTGACTATAAAAGGGCTGGTTATCGAATTATTTTTAACCTCACTGGCGGCTTTAAAAGTATTCAAGGAGTATTACAAACACTTGCTCAGTTTTATGCAGACGAAGCAGTTTATATTTTCGAGTCTAGCGAAGAGTTGTTGCGTATTCCACGCATCCCTATATCACTTGAGGTTGTTACTTCTATAAAAAATGCGCTAAATATTTGGCGCAGATTAGCTTTAGGGCTTCCCGTAAGCAGAGAAGAAATTCAAGCGATTCCTGACAGCTTCTTAATAGAGATAGACTACGAAATTACACTTTCTCCCTGGGGAGAACTGGTGTGGCAACAATCCAAGCGTAAAATCTACGAAGAATGTCTCTGGCCTCCACCTTCAGAAAGAATTTCCTGGACCAGAGAATTTGAAAAAACGGTAAACGAGCTTCCACCTGATAGACGCTATGAAATAAATAAACGCTTGGATGAGCTAGCTCTTCATCTCGAAAAGCCGGAGCATCCTAACCCGGGTTCTCTCAATTGCCATAAGCTCAGAGGGAAGCCCTTGCCTGGTTGCACTCACGAAATTTATGCCTGGAGTGACAGAGACGCTGCTCGTATTTATGGCCGTTGCTTCGGACATGAACGTTTTGAAATAGAAAAATTGGAAAAACATTTATAAAGATTTTTATCCGACAAGGCGTCATATCGAGGCGACTTGTACGCTCGCGCGATCCCTGTCCCTTCGCTTACCGAGATTGCTTCGTTCACTGTGTTCGCTCGCAATGACACTCACCACTCACCATTCGCCACTCGCTGTTCACCACTCGCACATTTTCATGTTGGAGGGAAAGAGCTACCGTTTGAGGGAGAAACTAGGACGTTGACCGCGGGCGGGTCAATTTTATTGGCCGTAGGTGGGTCAAAATCTTTGGCCGTTGACAGTTGAGATCGTAAGAGACTTTCAGCCTGTTGAGTAGTCCGGTAAGCCTGCTGCGGGTCAGATTCAAGCGTTCCTCATTGGAAAATCCTTATGCATAATTTCGGGTTAAAGTTGATTTTAACCGCAGAGGAATTATATTGCATATTGAAAAATAGACATGGAGAATGACACATGAGGGGAGAAAGGATAACTGTTTCCTATACTATCCCAAAAAAACTGGCTACAGGTTTAAAGACCTATGCTGCCGAAAGAGGGGTTCCGGCCAGCCGAGTGGTGGAAGAGATTCTTGCCGAGGGACTTAAGCGTAAACTCAAAGAAGAAATGGACCGCAAGCTTATAAGGGCAAGTGAACTTGAGAAACTGATAGGTATCGTTTCTTGCGGGGGCGACGCTCTTGAGGATTCGGAGGCCGTCTGGGATGAATGAGATTCTTCTGGTGGACACTTCATTTCTGGTGGCACTGGTGGACGGGAAAGACGTCCTGCACGAGAAGGCCAGGAATATTCTGAAGAAAATTGGACATTATGATTTGATGTTCACCGACGTGGTATATACGGAGACCATTTCGGTGTTCTCGAGACGGATATGGGGGAGAAGGACGGTACCGGAAGAGAAAAAGTCGGAAGTTTTCAGGGAGAAAGTCGGACTACTTGACGAATGGATATGGGATCGTCTCTGGTTGTGGTATCCCTTACTGAAGGAGCACATGGGGGAGATCAAGAAGATATGTCTAGAGTCAGGAGGGAAACTCAATTTCAACGACGCCTTTCTGGTTTTCGGGGCGGGTGTGTACGGTGTGGAAAAGATTGTGAGCTTCGATTCAGATTTTGACGGATATATGGAGAGGATCTGGTAAATTGTAAGGGAGTGTCATAGCTAATCCTCCTATTTAGTGATTTTGGTGGATCTCTTAGGAAGACAGTCTGAACCACTCCTTTTTGAAAGGCTCCCTGTCAGATTAAGTCTGAGCTAATGCAGCTATCGTAGTAATTTCCTGAGATCACTTTATCGGCCATGAGGGCCTCCTAGTGATGATGATTTGTTAGGTAAAAAGGCTCCCAATTAATAACAAAAAATGTTTGACAGGGATAACTAAAAATGATACACAGGCTTCTTAATTTAAGGGGGCGGGGATAATGGGGTTAAAAGCGCATGAAAGATACTGTTTTAAAGATATCGCTGGCCGCCCTCTTTCACGATATTGGTAAGTTTGCACAAGAGGCTTTAGCTCTTCCTGCCGGCTACCAAGAAAACAACGCTGATCTTTACCAACCTTTTAGAGATGGTCACCATACTCATGCCCACGCCCTTTATACCGCTGCCTTTATTGAAAAATATAAGTCCATCCTGCCGGAAGAACTGAACGCGCGTGATTGGGGAGAAGGAGAACGCGTTGATTCCTTTATTAACCTTGCGGCCAAGCACCATAAGCCAGAAACTGCTCTTCAGTTCATCATCACTCAGGCCGACAGGCTTAGCAGCGGTTTTGACCGGGCCGAATTTCAAAAAGGCGAAGAGATTGGTATTCGTGAGTACCGGCAGACCAGGCTTTTGCCTATTTTTGAGCGGCTTCTTCGACAAGACAAAAAATTCGACAAGCCTGAAGATTTTGAGTATCGCTATCCCCTTGCGCCCGTCTCCGCGAAAAACATCTTTCCGGTAAAATCAAAAGACCCAAAAAAGCAAGAAGCCAAAGAGGAATATCGCAGGCTTTTCGAAAATTTTGAAAAAGACCTGACTTCCCTTTGCCATAGGAAGCACGTGGAATTGTGGGCGCAACATTTTGACTCTTTACTGCGTATTTATGCCAGCCACATTCCGGCAGCGCGGGTGGGTAAGGTCGTCCATGACGTCTCTCTTTATGACCACCTGCGCACCACCGCGGCCTTAGCCGGGGCCCTTTACCTCTACCATCGCGAAAATGAAAGCCTTAACGAGAAGGCCATAAGTGATGACAACCCGAAAAAATTTTTCCTGGTCTCAGGGGATTTTTACGGCATTCAGCATTTCATCTTCCGCGGCGGCGGAGAGGAGCGTCACCACCGGGCCAAGCTCTTGAGGGGGCGTTCTTTTCTGGTGTCTCTCTTGATGGAGCTTGCTGCGGAAATGCTCTGTGAAAAAATAGGCCTGAGCTTCCTTTCGGTATTTTTCTCCGCTGCGGGTAAGTTTCATCTCCTTGCCCCCAACACGGAAAATGCCAAAAAGGCCATAGGCGAGGTGCGCGAGGAAATAAATCGCTGGCTTTACGAAAACTTTTTTGGGGAATGTGCCATTGGGTTTGCCGTCACAGAGGCCAGCCCTTCTGAGTTTACCGGGGGAAGTTTCGTAAAACTCTGGCAAAGGCACCTTGATAACCTTGAAGAGGCCAAGTTCAACAGGTTTGAGCTTGCGCACTATGGTGGCGTATTTGAAGACTACCTTGATAGCTTTGACAACGAGCTTCCCCAAGCAATTTGTCCGCTCTGTGACACGCGGCCTTCGGCCAAGGAAGTCTTGAACGACGACTACATCAAACGTAGGGGACAAGAAGAAAAGGCTTGCGCTTGTAAGCTCTGTAGGGACCAGGCCTTTTTGGGCACAAAGCTTGTTAAAGGCGAGCGCCTGGCTGTTATCAAAGACGATGCCGGTGATCTTAAAGAGCCACTTTTCGGCCTTTATCAACTAAAATTCCTAAATAGTTGTGCGAAAGAGCTTGCTGACAACAAAAAACTTATTCGTCTTTACGACTTAAACGTAAAAGAAGGCAAGGCCCCTGTTGGGGCTACCTTTTTGCCTATTAACGGCTACGTGCCGGTCTTTAAAAAAGAGGACCAACAGGATGACCGCTATCTCGTAGGCCAGAAAAAAGAAGAAAAAGTTCTTTCTCTCATTGACCAAATAGAGGTAGGAGCTCCGAAGACTTTTTATCATCTGGCGCAGCTTGCCCTGGAACAAAAGCCTGCGGAAGAAAATCCAGAAAAACGCAAGTTCTACGGCCTGCCGGCCCTGGGGGTGCTTAAGGCTGACGTGGATAACCTTGGGGCCATTTTTGGCTGCGGGCTTCCAGAAGGGCTTTTTACCATCTCGCGGCTTTCCACCATGAGTCGCCAGCTAAACAACTTTTTTACGATTTACCTCCCTTATGCCCTGGAACACGAAGAAAACGGCCGTTTTCAAGACGTTTATACGGTCTTTGCCGGCGGTGACGATCTCTTCCTCATCGGCCCGTGGAACAGGGTGCGCGAGCTGGCCCTTTTTTTGCGGGAAAAGTTTGCTGCTTACGTGTGCGAAAACCCGAAACTTCACTTTTCCGCGGGCATAACACTTCACAAGCCTCACGTGCCTGTTGATCTTATGGCCGAAGAGGCAGAAGAGGCCCTGAACCTTGCCAAGGGGTGTAAGGGGAAAAAGGCCATTTCCATGTTTGGCATGGCTGTTAAGTGGCAGGATTTCGAAAACCTTTTTGGAATAGAGCAAACCCTTGCAAACTGGTATAGCCAAAATATTTTCACCCGTCGCGGGCTTTATCGCTTAAACGAACTGGCTGCCCTGGCACAAGAAGAAGCCCTTTTTCTCTCGTCATCTTCTATACCCTGGCACAGGCTTAAGTGTGTAAAGTGGCCGGCTTTTTTGCGCTACTTTCTCGTGCGCATGGTAGAGCGCCAGGTGAAAAATAATTGGCAAGCAACTTATCAACAGGTGGTAGGGAGGCTTTACACCTGGCTTGCTCAGTATCGCGGAAGCTTTGTGCTGGCCCTCTGGCCGCTTCTTTATGAGACGCGTAAACAACGCCTCTAGGAGGGAACCATGGCTTTAGTGGAACAAATCTGGAAAGACAAAGCCAAGGGTGAGGTTAATCCCCTTGCCTTTTCAGCGCTTGCCCAAAAACTGGCGCACCATATAAGCGAAGAAGGTGGTGGGCCTCGAGGACGTAAAAATAAATCTACACAATTACGAAAATATTATGATGTCATTTTTAATCTCAACCAACGAGCTAAAAGTCAACTCGATGAAGCCAAATGGAATGTAATATTAGCTCAATTGCACAAGCAATTAGCATTAGTTCATTATTCTAAAGGACGAGATTTAATAACAGATTCTTTTGTTTCCATGATGGATGAGTTGATTAAGGCCGTTAATAACCAGAAAGATTTGCAGGTAATTACCGATTTTCTTGAGGCCTTTATGGCCTACTACAAAGAATGCCGTCCACGTAATTAATCTAGGAGGCCCAACATGAAACTCGTAGCCATCAAAGAAATAACGGGAAAAATCATCCTTGAAACAGGTCTTCATATCGGCGCAGGAGACATCGAAATGCACATCGGTGGCACAGATAATCCCGTGGTAAAACACCCCTTTACCCACGAGCCATACATCCCTGGCTCTTCCCTTAAAGGCAAAGTACGTTCTCTTCTTGAGCTTAAAAGCGGACTTATTTCAAAAAATGAAGATCCTCGTAAACCTCTATCAGCAAAAATTTTAATGAAAGAACACTTATCTCCAGAGGAGAAACAAAGTGCAGAAAAAATAATTAAACTTTTTGGTGCAAGTGCAGACACTAAAACTAAAGAAGATTTAAATTTGGGCCCCACGCGAGTCTCTTTTAGCGACTGTTTTTTAACTGAAAAATGCCGAGAAAAAGCCCAAAAAGGCGAAATTGTTCTTACCGAGGTCAAGGCGGAAAATTCTATTAATCGCATCACGGGAACAGCGGAAAACCCCCGCTTTACCGAAAGGGTGCCTGCAGGAGTGGAGTTTTGCTTCAGCATTACCCTGAAGGAGTTTGAAGGTGATGAAGGACTTGAGGAGCTTCTATTGGAGGGCCTTAAGCTCCTTGAGTACGACGCCCTTGGCGGCTCTGGCAGCCGTGGCTACGGCCGCATCAAGTTTGAGTTTGATGACAACGAGCTTAAGGAGAAATTTAAGAAGATAAAAGCTTTTAATTAGAGGTTCAAAAATATATGACGAGACCTTTGCAAAATATCTTTTTAAGGCTCGTTTTGGATCCGTTCCCATTTTTCGTTCCGAAAAATGGGAACGGATCCCTTGCGGTTGTGCTTGCATACTGATCTCGGCAATTTTGCAAAGGTCCCATGACCTTAAACCATTATCATGGTGAAAGAGCTTAAGCGACCCAAGCAATCTCAAGAGGAAGTTAACGGGAATTCTGTGGCGGTGATCTGTGGATCCTTCGCTCCGCTGACGCTTCGCTCAGGATGACAGGAAACTGACGCTTCGCTCAGGATGACAAATTACCTCTGTCATTCTGAGGGCGCGTTAGCACCCGAAGAATCCACAGGTTGATTGGCGGATCCTTCGCTTCGCTCAGGATGACAAAAAGAGCGGCTCAGGATGACAAAAAACAGCGTTATTAAAGACTTTTTAACTCGAAGAAGTGGAAATAGCCTATGAAATTTCTCGAAATAATCATTGAACCACTTTCCGCCTTTGGCACTCCCCTGAAGGGAGACACTATCTTCGGGCACTTTTTCTGGCAGCTAATCTACGACCCAGAATTAATCAGCGGCAATCTTTCTCATCTGAAAGACACCTACGGCCACGAGCCCATTGTGGTGTTTTCCTCGGCCTTCCCCCGGCTAAAAGAAGGCTGGCTTATGCCGAGACCTTCTCTTCCTCTTAAGTATTTTCACACAGAAAAAGGCCAGGACTGCTTTGAAACCTTAAGCAAACGCAAAGACCAAAAGAAAAAGAAGTGGATGCTGGTAAAAGAGCTCAAAATAAACCTCGAAAATACAGAGTTTTTAAACGATACCGAGGCAACAGACCTTTTAAGACAGGAAATCGGGGACTATTTTGCCGCGCAGGAAGTAAAAAGTTTTGTAAAAAAACTTGCCCAACCACATAACGCTATCAATCGTAAGACCTTTAGCACCGGCGAAGGATTTGCCCCTTACCAACTTGAAAACTCATGGTTTCTGCCCGAGATGAAACTCAGCGTGTTTGTGCTTTACAGGGAAGAAGTTCTTGATGTTAAACAAATTAAAAAGGCCTTTTTACGCATAGGTCTTACTGGTTTTGGAAGAGACGCCTCAAGTGGGCTGGGCCGCTTCCGCCTAATAAGTATAAAGGAACACCCCCTTCCTGAGCCCCAAAATATGCTCTATACCCTTTCTCCATATGTTCCCCGGGAAAATGAATACGAACGCCTGTGGTATCAGCCTTTTGTCCGTTTTGGCCGCCACGGAAGCTATCTCGTGTTGAGCAAAAACCCTTTTAAAAATCCAATACTTATGGCTGATGAAGGCGCTGTGGTTCAATGCAAAGAACCAAAAGGGCCATACCTTGGCCGGGCCTTAACCGGGCTTTCTAAGGCCGAAAGCAATACCTTAGGCCAGGGCTTTAGTATCGTTTTACCGCTGGAGGGCCTTTGATGCAGACCTTTAAAATAGAGGCACAGGTAGTTTCTCCTCTCCATATCGGGACCGGTGAAGTCTATGAGCCCACGGAGTTTTTCATAGACCCTTCCAGGAGAGAGCTTTGTATCATCGACTTTGAAAAATTTTGCGCGCACTTTTCTGCTTCAGAGCTGCAAAAATTTAAGAAAATATGCTTTGCCGGAACATTACAAAGTTTGCTAAATCTTTACGCTTTTGTTGACCAAACCTGTCTCAACTTTCTCAACCAGGGACTTAGGGATTTTATTGTAAGGCGCATAGAGCTTTGTGAGGGGTTTTTAGAACATTACCGGCGGATGCAGTCACTCACTGGTAAACAATTAGAAAAGGAATTTAATAAATTCACTATCTATCGCACGGCTTTTTCTCCCAATGATAACCAGCCCATCATTCCGGGCTCTTCGGTAAAAGGCGCTTTGCGCACTGCGGTGCTCAACAAAAGGCGCCACAAAGTCCAGGGAAAGTCATACCAGGATTACTGCCGTCAAAATCGCCGAGGAAGAATAAAATGTGAAGCTAAAAAATTAGAACAAGAAATTCTAAATTACGAAAACTTCAAAAATGATCCCTTCCGCTTGATAAAGGTCTCTGACTTTCGCCCCAAAGGCCCGGTAAAGACCAGAATCGTCTATGCGGTAAACCGCAAAAAAGACGGCACTAGTGCCCGCGGGCCTTATCAAATTCTTGAAGTCATCGAGCCCGGGGCGATTTTTGAAGGAGAAATAACTATCCATGATCCTCCTCCCAGAATAAAAACAAAAGATTCTAGAAAAACTTGTCTTATCAGTGCTCCCGTAAGCTTTGAAGAGCTAATCCAGGCAGCAACTGCCTTTTACGGAGGAGAAAGGGACCGGGAGTTTGAAGACCTCTCCCAAATGGGAGCAAGCGTTCCCCTCTTTCCCGAAGAGGGGACTCCTCTCCGGGTCGGGCGTCATAGCGGGGCAGAATGCGTTACCATCGAGGGCTTCCGTCACATCCTGATCCGCGGGAAGGGGAAGAACACCTATCAAGATCATGCCACCACCCTCTGGCTGGCGGGAGAATTTTCCAAGGTCCACAACCCCTCAGGCCTCAAGCCCTTTGGCTGGGTTGTCTTCCATAAACCAGATGCTAAAGGGAGCAAGTCTTCAGGGAAGACTTCTTCAACAAAAGAAACCAAGCCTGGGCTAGACGTCTCTAAACTTGGCAAGCGCTTTAAACTGGTGGTCAAGAAGAAATAGAACTATGTCCTTAGAAAGCTATTGGCACCCCGCAAAAGAGCCTTCTATTCAGTATCACTCTCAGTCTTATACTCTTAGCCTTTAACCGAAGGCGAAGGATCCATGAATCGACCTGTAGATGCTTCGGGCCTTACCACCCTTAGCAGAGGAAAGAGTCACTCGTGTGATAAATACTTTTATAGTGACCTTTGCAGAATTACCGAGAACAGTGTTGAAAGCACGACCGCAAGGATTTTTTGTTTTGAAAAATGGGAACAGATCCTGTTCTCTACAAAGGTCTCATTTCATATATTTTTGTTAAATAATTTATTGACTTGAAAACTCTAGTATCTTAGAATTATTTAAAATAACTATAAGGAGGTCTTAAATGGCTGCTAATATGTATGAAGGAGCGTATATTTGTTCCACCAGCAATTGTGGCTATATGTACATTCCCTCTAAGGGAGACCGCAAGGGAAAAATCCCTCCAGGCACTCCTTTTGAAGAACTCCCAGAGGATTGGCGTTGCCCGGTTTGCGGGGCAAGTAAAAAGGCTTTCCGTCCTATGCAAGAAGTCGAAGAATAAAGCAAATAGGGGGGCTTTTATGAGAATTGAAATAGACAAGCAAATAGTCAAGTTTATTCCTGAAAACGAACAGGAAGAACAAGAACTAAACAAACTCTGGCAATATATCGTCTCTTGTGAAGGCGAAAGCCTGAAACTCACTCCAATTGGGGTTTATATGCCGGGTTCAAGCAAGGAAGCCATGTTCCAGGTGGAAGGGATAAAAATTCCCAAGGGCCAAGCAAGCACACCCCAAGAAAAGATTCGCTACGTGTGCATGGAATGCAATCGTATGGAAGAATTCCCTCGCGGAGAAGCTCCTGTCTGTTGCGGAAAGCCCATGCATCCTATGGATTAAGAAGAAAGGGCGGTTTTCCGCCCTTTCTTACAGCTTTTCAATCCTGGCACAGGCTACTTTGTATTCTGGGGTGTGGACCTCGGTATCAATTCCTGCACTGGTAATCAAATTAGTGAGAGGATCTTCAAAATGAAAATCCATAAAAATAATTCCCGGTCGTACTCTGGTAGTAATGTGAGCCCGTGCGACGATCTCTCCCCTGGGGGTAATTATTTTTATGGGATCTCGTTCCCTAACTTTTAATTTTCTTGCATCTTTGGGATTAATCTCTACCAACTCTTCAGGAAGGGCCTCATAAAGGGCTTCCACTCTTCTTGTCATAGAGCCACAATTGTAGTGCATAAGTCTTCGCCCGGTAATAAGGATTAAGGGATACGAAGACTCGATTTTATCAAGAGAGCTATAGTACTTGGGAATAGCAAAAAAGCCCTTGCCAGAATCCCTTGAAAATTTCTCCTGGAACATAAGCTCTGTGCCCGGGTGATCAAGGTCTGGGACCGGCCAACAAAGGGTTTCCTTTTCAAGTCTTTCATAAGTAATTCCTGCAAAAGAAGGCATAATCCTGCGCATTTCATTAAAAATGTCTTCAGCACAACGGTAGTCCATATGATAACCAAGGCGTTTTGAGACTTCTGCTACGATTTTCCAGTCAGGCCAGGCCTCTCCAGGCGGGTCGATTAGTTTTCGAATACGCTGTACCCGGCGTTCACCATTGTCTGTGGTACCGTCTTTTTCAAAAAGACAGGCTGCCGGAAACACCACGTGGGCGAAATTTGCGGTTACAGGCCAAAATATATCTTGAACCACCAAAAGATCCAAAGAAGACAAAGCATTATGTACTCTTTTTAAGTTTCCGTGGGTAGCTGCCACATCATATCCTATGACATAAAGCGCTTTAACAGAGCCATCCAGAGCAGCCCTATACATCATGGTTTCCGTAAGCCCGGGATTCTCAGGTAAAGGCACTCCCCATATATCGAGAAACTTCTTCTTTACCAGGGGGTCTGCCATCTTTTGGTAGGCTGGAAGGACATAGGGCAAGGCCCCCATGTCACAGGCCCCTTGAACATTGTTTTGTCCCCTCAGGGGCATGGCCCCTGTGCCCGGGCGTCCCACATGCCCGCAAAGCAGAGCCAGGTTAGCAAGGGCCATTGCTCCCTGGCTGCCGCTACGGTGCTCTGTTACTCCAAGCCCCCAAAAAATAAGGGCTTTTTCACTACGCGCATAAAGACGGGCTAGCTGTACTATGTACTCACGACGAACACCGGTTAGTCTTTCTACCCTTTCAAGGGGCCATTCAGAAAGTATGTAATTAGCGTATGCTTCAAAATTTTCAGTACGTTTTTCAATAAATTCCTGGTTACAAAGATTCTCTTTGAGAATCACGTGGGCAATGCCATTGGCCAGGGGAACGTTTGTTCCTGGACGAATAGGAAGCCAAAGCAGGGCCTTTTCCGCAAGCTCTGTCTTTCGGGGATCCACTACTATTAGTTTCATACCCCGCGCAAGGGCCTTTAAAATTCGCCCCCCTATTACAGGATGGGCCTCAGTGGTGTTTGCTCCCCAGAGGATTAAGAGATCAGTGCGTTCTAATTCATCAAAAGGACCTGTAGCTGCACCAGAACCAAAAGTGGCCGCAAGCCCAGCGACCGAAGGTGCGTGTCAGACTCTGGCAGGATTGTCAACATTATGGGTGCCGATAACCGCCCTGGCAAATTTTTGCGCTACATAAGTATCTTCATTGGTGGTACGTGCCGAACATAATACCCCTATCGCATCGGGACCAAATTCATCTTTTATCTTGCGAAGTCTTTCTGCGACAAAGTCAAGGGCTTCCTCCCAGGATACTTCGCGAAAATCCTCATCCCGACTCTCTCGTAAAAGTGGTTTTTTTAAGCGCTCAGGACTCCTATAAAATTGATAGCCAAAGCGACCCTTTACACATAGATCTCCATAATTTGGCGGGCCGGAAGCCGCTCGCATCTCAAGGATGCTTTCGTTCTTAACACTTGCCAAAACATTGCAACCCGTGCCACAATACGGACACACCGTCCTTATCACTTTGGCTTCTTCTCTGACAAAAGGCACCGAAGAGTCTTTTCTGGTAAGGGCACCCGTTGGGCACGCATCAACACAAGCACCACAGGAAACGCAATCTTCGGTAAAGGAAAAATGGATTTCTTCTTCAGGGGTGTCTTGCGCAAAAATCGTAAGTTCTATCCCCCCATACTGGCATACCCGCACACAACGATAACATCCCACGCACTTATTGGAGTCAACTTCGATGAAAAAGTGGTCAGTTTCAAGTTTATATTTGGCGCGTTTGCGCCCCTTGGTTGCCGGAACATTCTCTGCTATGAGAAGATCCCTAAAACTACATTTGTGATAACCCAGACACCCACACTTAAGACATCTTTCTGCTTCTTTACGTGCAGCTTCTTCGCTGAGTGTTTCATAGATTTCCTTAAATGAGTTCTTACGTTCACTTAAAGAAACTTCCCCGGGACGCTCCCGAGGAATCACGGGAAAGTCTGCGTAAAAGTCAAGGTCCATATCTTCAAAGCGCCTTCCCCGGTTAAAATCAAACTTGACCGTGACCGCACTTTTTTTAGTGGGTTGTTTTTCTTCACGGAGATACTTATCGATGTTTTCAGCAGCGCGTCTGCCAGAAGCCACCGCCTGGATAACGGTCTTGGGCCCAGAGACAAAATCACCACCAGCCCAAATCCCGGGGATATTGGTTGCCTGGGTGCCTGTGGCAACTTTGATAATACCCTTGGGATTTACCGCTAGCTTTGCTTCTATTTTTCCGTATTTTTTGAATTCAATGTCTGGTTCCTCACCCCAGGCCCGTACCACAAAATCGTACTCGAATTCTTTTTCTGTACCGGGCACTGGTTCGACTTTTCTTGCTTTTGACTTTTCAGGTGAAGAAAGGCGCGTTCTAGCGATCAGGACTCTGTATTTTTCGCCTTCTTTTGCAATACGAAGGGGTTGCGCCATGAGAAACAAATGTACCCCTTCTTTTTCAGCCTCAAGCACTTCTCTTTGGGGAGCCGGCATTTCCATGCGCGAACGCGGATAAACCAGCGTTACATCTGCCCCCAAACGCAAAAGGCTGCGGGCAACATCAATTGCGGTATAACCTCCCCCAAGCACCAGCACTTTTTTCCCAACCTTAGGAATATCGCCACTGTTTAATTGGTAAAGAACTGACAACCCGGTGACGGTATGTTCTTCACCCGGGAAGTTAGTGCTACGGCACTTGTAAGAACCTATGGCCAGGAAAACCGCGCTGAAGCCTTCGTTAAAAAGGTCCTCAATCGCAAAGTCATAACCCCAGCGTTTTCCAGTGCGCAGCTCAACGCCTAACTCAAGGATTTGATCTATCTCAAGGCGCAAGATGTCTTTTGGAATCTTATAATCTGGGTACGCCCAGCGCGGCATACCACCTGGTTCATCCCGCGCTTCAAAGATGGTGACATCGTGGCCTTTTAAGCGCAAAAAATAAGCGCACGTCAAACCCGCTGGTCCAGCCCCAACAATAGCAACTTTTTTGCCTGTGGAAGGTGAAATTTCAGGCTTTACGGTTTTATTCTTTAAACCCCAATCAGCTACGAAACGCTTAAGGTTATTTATACCTACAGGTACATCAACCAAGGCCCTACGACAGCGGGGCTCACAAAAACGAGGACACACCCGACCAACCAGGGCAGGGAGAGGAAGTTTTTCTTTGATAAGACTCAGGGCAGAAGCGTATTCACCTCTGGCAATAAAGGCGATATAGCCCTGAATATTTATCCCCCCTGGACAGGGCCCATGACACGGGGCCTTACAATCCCCATAGTGGTTGGCAACCAGGGCCTCGAGTTTCTGGCGACGAATGTTTTTTATCGTTTCGGTGTCGGTTTTAATCCGCAGGCCCTCTTCTGGCTTGGTGGCACAGGCCCGTACAATACCCCTTCCTTCGATTTCTACCACACACATACCACAGGGCACCGGGGGTTCAGAAAGCCCTTTAACATAGCAAAGGCTCGGAATCTCAATTCCTGAAGCCCTCAAAACCTCAAGTAAATTTTCCGCCTCTTGAGGAATATTTATCGCCTCGTCATTAACCCATATCTTCATTTGGCCTCCCCCTGCCCTTTTGCCTACAAGGCAGGATTTTAAAGTTCTAGCCAGGACTCAGAGAAGATAGTCTTTCCGAGCAAGACCCGTGCGGTCTTATAAATCTCGAGTTCTTTGGGTGAAAGGGTTGCAGGATCAGGTTCGTCGCCGTCCATCATATCGTGCACCAGTTTTACCCACTCTGGGTGTTTTCCTTTGGCAATTTCAACAAGCTCCTGGTCGTATATGTTAAGGATTGCGGAATAGATGTTGTATTTCATGAGCATCATCAGATAAACCCGGTCAAGATAAGGCCGCAGGTGCTTGGGAACCCCGTTAGAAACGTTGGAAAGACCAATGGTGCTCTTACACCCTGGGGCAATGTCAGAAAGCATGGCCAGGAAATTAAGCCCTTCAAGAATCTGGTCTGCACCAAGGGTGATAGGAGTGCCGATGGGATCAACCCAGATCTTTTCGTTGGGGATACCGGCTTCGTTAAGCGCCATAATCAAATCAACAGCCATAGCCGCCCTTTCGTTGGCATCACGCGGCATCCCTTCAGGACCCCACAAAAGAGCCACCACGTCACAACCAACCTCAGCGGCAAAGGGTATAAGCTTTTCCATGCGCTCAGGCTGGGCAGAAATAGAATTCATAAGCACCTTACTGGGATCCTTAGCGGCCTTAATACCTGCTATCATGGCTTCAGGGTTAGTAGTATCAAGGGAAAGCGGTGTATCTACTACTTCCTGAACTGTCTTTACAATCCAGGCAGCAAGGTCTGGACCGTCTTTTTTGGCAGGCCCAATGTTCAAATCAAGATAATCAGCGCCAAGCTCTGTCTCTTCCTTGGCCATTTTTTGGATTGGCTCAGGGTTGCGCTCCCGCATTGCCGGACCAATAGTCTTTGACATAATGTTGATGGACTCAGCAATACAAACCACTGTCTGACTCATATTTCCTCCTCCTCTAAAGTGTTTTTCATACGAAGTAAAAGCTGCCGCATAAGTTCTGCGTATTTATTGAGCGGGAAATAACATTCTATCATATCGTATTATTTTGGGATCCGTTCCCATTTTTCGAAACGAAAAATAGGAACGGATCCTTAAGGTCTCTTTTTTTAAGTCATAATCCATTTATCCATGCTCAGGGACTTAGGCTGCTTTCCATTCCTTTAAAAATGAAGGAAGACCACTTGCCTCGCGCGGGCCAATGATGATTTCCCAGTCAGGAAGCTCTTCTTCAAGCTCCCCTTTTATCCCCGCAAGATAGCCCGGAATAATAAGCTTTCGGTGTTTCACTTTTTCAGCAATGCCGCATTTTTTTACAAAATCCGCAATGGTATCAGCACCAAACTTTCCTGCAGCCCAGGCCGTGAGCACTGAAAGGCCTTCGGTGTCCTTGATGAGCATCCAGGTGGGGACCCTGCTTCCCTCCACTTCGCCAGAAACAATAAAGTAGGTAAGGGCAAAGTTGCAGGTGATGATAACTGGAGAATTTTCGTCTGGCCCGTTTAACGGATAAATGCCCTCTTCCACCACCAAAGGCCGCTGCGGGTCGGTAAAGATGTTCATTCTTTCCACCATAAGCGGGAAGAGAAGATCCGGCCTGAAGTCTGAGAGCATAATCATCCCCGCATATTTAGCCACCAACACCGAGGCAATCATGTATTCCAGGACAATGTTATCCGTGTAACGGTAAGGAAAAGTAATGCTTGGGAAACCAAAGGGCTTGTAGCGCTTTTTAATGGCCGCACGCCTCATAATAACCTGGTCTTCATAAAGCTCACGCACACCTCGTGGGCCTGTATCAAGAACAATGTCTTTGATGCCTGCTTTCATTAGTTCTTCAGATATGCGCGAGGCCTCAGCCAAAGAATCAGCTTTTACCCCCACGGGAAAGCCAACCTCTTTGGCAAGCTCAGCCATTTCTTTCAGGTTATCAAGGGTGACACCGTAAAGAAGGGCCTTGTATTCACCACATTCCTTGGCCCCGGCGGCAAGAACCTCTTTCTTCTCGCTCATCAAGACAAGGACGGCTTCAGGAGCAGCTTCGCGAATTTTTTTGACTGAAGCCGCAAATTTTGCCGCATCACCATCAACATCTTCTACTGCTATAACCTCAGGCCTGAGCTCCACCCCGACCCTTTCCCAGCGGTATTTTTTGAACTTTTCAATCCTTGCGTCTATCTCGGCTTCGTCCATGTTGGTGCGCACCAGAATGCCGATAGCAGGTGGATGTTCAAAGCGTTTTTCGTGCCTGAAAAGCACAGTCTCGCCACCTATGGCAAGGACGTTTTCGCCGCTTCCAAGCTTTACCGTACGAATAGGTGGAGCTGAAGCCTCAGCTATCTTTTCCTTGGCTTCTTCTGAAACGTAGGGACAAGCTGCTATATCTGCCTGCCCAGCTGCTACCTTCATGGCAAAAGCAAGACAAGTAGGAAAACCACATTCCTTACAGTTCTTTTTAGGAAGCATGCCAAGAATCTGAATGCCAGTGAGTCCCATCTTCTACCCCTCTCTTTTCTTTTTTACGCTACATAAGTGGTGGCAATTCTTTTACCGGGTGCCCCACCTTTTCGATCCACTCAAGGACCTCTTCTTCGGTATTAGCCACGGTTTCATCGGCTATCTTGTCGATAAGATCGGGAATACCGAGTTCTTCGGCGCGGGCCTTAAGTTTGTCTTTAAGCTCTTCTTTAAGATTTTTAGGCATCCATACCACCCGCTTAAGACCTCCCTCAGCAATCAAGAACTTGCGCGAGGTAATATAATGTTTGGAAACACCCATGAACCCAGGAGTAACCTGACCACCACCAACCATCCCGGCCATGGTGGTGAATTTCATCCCCGAGGGAGTAAGACCTAGATAATCGCGGTTCACTATCATGATACCGTTACAGGTGGGGAGCATGGCTGCGATACACTCAAAGCATCCGCAAGCCGTCATGGGATCAACCATGATGCTATAAAGGCTTACCCTTTCTACCTTTCCGCGAGAGGCCTGCTTAACGTATTCGTTTATCCCGCTATATTGCCCGAGGCGTTCGTCAATGAGCTCGCCTTTTTCAATAGGTTGATTCGGGCCAGTGGGGTTAATCTCATAGCAGGCCTTGCCATCAAGCCAGTTATACGCCCCGCACATGCCAATCCGTTCAGGAGTGATCACACAGACATGGCTTGGCGCAAAGCTCTGGCAAAGCGTGCAGGAATAGTAAACATCAACACTTTCGTCCGTCATGCCCGCAATCTTTTCGTCACGACGGGCATAGACCTGCTTGGCAAGCTCAAGAATCTCCTTAACTTTTTCTTCTTCGGTGTAGATGGTTACCTGACATTTATCCACGATAGCACCGAATTCCTGGCGCAGTTTAGCGTAAAGGATCTCCCCGATATGGCGAAAGAGAAAGCCCTTTTCCACGGCAGCCTTACTTATGCGCAACCACATGATATTTCGCTGCCCAACGTGCATGATGCCCTGGGCATAGTTAATTAGGTGGTGGAACTGACGCTCAAGGATGGCCTCAAAATCCTCTTGCATATTAGCCCCGGCCACTTCTACCAGGACCGCAAAAGGAAGGCGGTAAGGTGGCCCTTCAAGGCCAAGCTTTTCAACTTCGTTAATCTCCGGACCAATGACTTCGATTTTTCCGTCTTCGACTTCATCAACGGACTTGGTTACCAAAAGCTCTACGGCAGGGGTGCGGCCACCACCACATTCAAGGTAAAGATCCCCTTTACGCACGCGCTCACCCTCAAAGGCCGGAGCATAAGCCACCGGGATATCTAGCTTCACCGCCGTGACTTTGAGCCCTCTTACCTCAAGGGCTCTATCAACCATCTCTTCGTACGGAACTTTGGAAACAACGTGTTCGTAGGTGCAAACACCCCAGGGCTTGATCTCTGGAATATCCCAATCAGAAATGGTGGGAAACCCCCAGTTGATAGCACCCGCCGCATTGGCATACCATTCGTCAGAAACAGGCCCAAAGGCCAGCACAAAGGCAAAAGTCCTGTCTTTGTTGTAAAGAAGGTTACCCATGTAATCACCAGGTTTTATGCCACCAAAGGCAAGGGCCACACGGCAGGCAAAACCAATAGCAAAAACCACCGAACTGGTATAAGGACCAAAAGGTATTAGGCGTGTAGGCCAGCCGAGCTGGACATTCAATTCTTTTAACTGCTCGGCCATGCGCACCCCGCCGGTGTCTGAATGCATAAAGACGTAGAGGTTTTTCTCAAGGAGTTCATGGGCAATTTTTTGTGCTATTTCTTTGTCAGGTGGCGCCCCAAGGCAAGCTGCAAAACCAGGAGCAGTACCATCCACAAACTCAACGCCCCTCTTACGAAAGATGACGTCATCAGCGGCCCCAAGCCAGATGTTGTCTTCCAAAGGCTCTTCGGTTTTGGTGTAAAAATTTGGGTTTTCCAGATAGCGAATAGCTTCAATGATTTCCTCGGCGAAAAAGGTCGCCACGCCGGCATCAAGGGCGGGCCCCAGATACGGCAGCCACATGTGTTCACTTGGCACCGGAGGCAAAAGCCTTTTGGCCTCTTCAAGCACCTCCTGACAATCTCCAAGTTTTTTCACCGGATATCCCAGCATGGAATAGATAATGGGGAGGTAATAAGCCGTGTTCGGAAATCCTATTTCCTGGTCTTTCCCGAATTTCTTTACGGCTTCTTCATATTTAGCAAGCGCTTCTTCAACGATTTTATGAGCGCCTCTAATTGCTGCCGTGGCAATAATCTTCGACATCCAAAACCCCCTTAATTTTTATTGGGCCATAAGGCCTTTGATAATTTTCTGGGTAACTTCTATGGCTTTAGGATGCCTCATCACAAGGAAATCTCCCCCAGCCATAAGAAGAGAAATGGCCGTGATGGCCTCAAGGGCTATGCCGCGCACTTCCTGCTCGCCGATGATTTCGTCGGTGGGAAGCCCTGCTTCTTTGGTCTTCCAGACTTCGCGGCCTACGTTGATGACAAAAGGCACCTGGAGCTTATCGTCTCCGGCATAAAGTGCGGCAAGTCTGATGCGCTCCATTACTGAATAGGTATATTCAAGCCCGTAACCCACCGCTCCAACAGAGGGGTCCATGCCAATGCGATCAAGAGGCACCCCTACGTTTTCAAGCAAGATGTTGAGCTGTTTAGCAAGGTTAACATCAATGGGGCTTGAGGCGATAAGGGCGTAGCCATATCCCATGGCCGTAGCCCCAAGGGCCCTGTGATTCGTATCTACCACCGGGCCAACCATGACGTTTTTGGCGCCAAGCACATTGGCCACTTCTCTGATGACTTCAACGTCTTTTTCAGGAGAGCCAGAACCCCAGATAACCAGGGGCACATCTACCGCCTTGGCCACCTTTTCAACCACCTTGGCCGCATGATCAGGACCAAGGTTAAGAAAATTGGGATCCGTTCCAACAAGATAGACGTTGATCGCCTCAGCACCATAAACCTCAACGCATTTTTTGGCCCAGGCACCAGGATCATCAAAAACATCTGAAAAATATTTGGCCAGGGACTCAGGCCAGTCCTCAGGCTTAACGTCTAATACTTCCATGGCCACCCGCGGCGGGTTTTTCATCTCACCTTCAAAAAGATGGAAGGGTAAAACATTAGTCCCTCCAAAGGCTATCTTCTTGTCTCCGTCCCCAAGAGTTACCTCTTTGATCCAGGCAGTGCCTGGCTCTTTGTATATATCTTCAGGGATCCCCGCGGCACGCTCAGAAACATCCCGATACTCGGTGCCAAGATCTGGAAAAACGAAAAGCTCAGAGACCTCCGGGGCCTCTGCCACAGGCCTTGCCGCTTCTGCCGGCTTAGCTTCTTCTGGTTTAGTTTCTTCTGGCTTTGGCTCGGCAACTGGCGGCTTTTCTCGCTCAGCCTGTAAGGCCTTTATCTTTTCAAGGCCTTCTTTGGCCTGCCCTTCCTCAGGATTTAAGGCAAGGACTTCCTTAAAAAGCTTTTCTGCTTCATCAAGCTCTTGAGCCTCAAGTTTTTCTTGGGCCTTTTTAACTAACCCAGCTATCTTCAGCTCTTTTTCGATATCTGGAATACGGGTCTTGGCAAGTTCGTTTTCAGGCTCAAGGGAAAGAACCTGCTTATAAAGGGAAAGGGCCTTCTCTAGATCTTTTCCCTCCTCAGCGGCCTTGGCAGCAGAAAGAAGATCGGCAACTTTTTTCGCCTTTTCTTCTTCTTTGGAAACAGCTGGTGCTTCAGGTGGTGCTGGTTTTTCCTCAGGCGCTACTTCAGGGGCTTTGCCACCAAGAAGAAGGCGCTCAAGGCTCGCAAGCCCGTCATGAAGCATGTTCACCCCGTCACGCAGGGCCTCAAGGCTGCTATGTAAAGATGAAAACACCTGTTTGAGGGCCTCAACAGGCACCTCCACCTTAGGAGGCACTTCCTCTGGGACTTCAGCGGGAGCCTCTTCGGCGGCCTTTTCCGGAACAATCTCCACAGGCCTTTCCACCCGCGGGGGCTTGACTTCTTCAGCCAGAGGCCGTGGATGAAGCCCAGCACGCTTTACAATCTCTGGCACGGCTTCTTCCCATTCAATGGCCATGATATGAACACCAGCAATACCTGGGATCTCGCGGCATGCTTCGATTATTTCGACTGCTATTTTTATGCCTTCTTCCCGGGCGTCCTTAGCATCTTTAAGGCGTTTAAGGATCTCATCAGGCACATCAAGCCCTGGGACAAAATGCTTCATATACCGCGCCATACCAAAAGATTTGGGCGGGGTAATACCTGCCAGGATAAAAATCTTTTCTGTTAAGCCCATGTCCCTTGCCATTTCCATAAACTTGCGGAAACGCTCAAGGTTATAGACGATCTGGGTCTGGATGAACTGCGCCCCGGCAGCCATCTTCTTGGCAAGCCTTTGTACGCGGAACTCAAAGGGATCTGCAAAGGGGTTCTCCGCAGCCCCTAAAAAGAACGCTGGAGCCTTTCCTTTTATCTCTTCGCCACATTGGAATTTTTTCTCGTCGCGCATGCGACGCACCATGTCAAGCAACTGGATAGAATCCAGGTCAAAAACACCCTTGGCCTCAGGATGATTGCCAAATTTAGGGTGGTCTCCCGTAAGACAGAGGAGATTTCGCATCCCAAGGGCTGAAGCCCCAAGGAGATCTGCCTGTATGCCAATGCGGTTGCGGTCACGGCAGGTCATCTGAATGACAGGCTCAACTCCTTCTTCGCGCACCAAAACCCCAGAGGCAATAGAGGACATGCGCACGATAGCAGTCTGACAATCGGTGATATTGGCCGCATCTACAAAGCCGCAGATAATACGGGCTTTTTTCCGCACCACATCGCCATCAGCGCTTTTGGGAGGCCCTATTTCACAGGTAACAGCAAAATGGCCTTCTTTAAGGACTTTTTCCAAGTGGCTTATGTATTTCTTTTCCTCGCTCACCTGCTCCTCCTGGTTAAGCTTTTTTGTTGTTTATCTGGAGATCTGGGCGTACCCTCCTACGCGGGCCGCCATATCCTGCAGGGATCCAGTTCTTGGCTGGCCAAATCTTTGTAAGCCGATCAAGCTCCCCCCGTGCCTTAAGCCTATCGTAGACTTCTTGCCATACACAGGGAGTATCAGGGTTGATCTCACATTTGCCATTTTGAGAACCACCACACGGGCCGTTTAGTAAGTTTTTGGCGCAACGGGCAATGGGACAAATCCCCCCGGTCAGATCAATGATGCAGTCGCCACAGCCCCTGCATTTTTCCTCCCACTCACCAAGGGCAGGGTTAGCCCCGTAAAAAGTGGTATCCACCCCGGGATAAATCTTAAGATCCGGATACAAATCCGCACAGAGATTCACCCCTACCCCACAGGCTAAAGACACCACCGCTTCTACTTTTTCTTTGAGTTCAGCAAGGGGTTTTAAATACTCAGGATCACACTGCCTGACATAAGTTTCTTCAATGGTCTCAAGGGGTTTGCCCTGCTTTTTACGGGCAAGCCTTAAGGCCGAAGCGAGAGTTTCTACTTCTCGGTCTCCTCCAGCAGAACAAATCGCCACACACCCCCTGCAACCCAAGACCGCTATTTTTTGATATGGTTCAATCATTTGCAGAATACGCTCAATAGGCTTTCTTTCAGCAATAATCATACTTATCCTCTCTAACTCTTAGTTTTTAAAATGATTTCAAAAAGTTTTTTTACTTCTTCGATAAAGGCCCCGGTATCAAGGCGAGGTACAAAGGCCATCTGCACCACTTGAGGATTAAAGCCTATCTCTTTGAGAAGCTCACGGGCGGCCTCTACGCGCTTTGCTGCGCGAAGGCTACCTGTGCGATTATGACAGGAATTGCGCTCACACCCAGCCACCAGAACACCCTCAGCGTCGTCTTCAAAAGCCCGCAAAATATCAACCACTTCAATACGTCCTGAACACGGAAAACGCTTTATATGGATCTCTGCCGGAATATCTGCAAGCTCTTCCGGCATGGCTTCGTTAGTATAATGGCAACAAAGTACACAAAGCTTCATCTTAGACATCCTGGCCTCCTAAGGACGCGGCCATTTCCGGCGACGGATTAAGCTCAATAGCCCGAGCAGGGCACTCCACCACACAAATACCACACGCCCTACATTTTTCCGGATCAATAACCGCATAACCATCAGGCACAATAGCTGGTGCTGAAAAAGGACAATCCCTGACACAGGTCAAACAGGCTATACATTTTTCGGGATTAACGCGCGCAAGCCTTCCCGCCTTAAACCGCATCTCAAGCGCAAACTCAGGGTCCTTTTCCGCAACCAAGGCCTTTAACGCCTTGATTACTTCCATGGGCTTAACATCCATGGGGCAAACGGGGATACAGGAACCGCACCCTGAGCACTTCCAGATGGTATCGTCTGCCAGAAGCTTTTCTTTAAGCCCTAAAAGAAGGGCATGCACAATGACCCGTGGATCGAAATCCTGAGCGACTTTTTCAACCGGACATATGCCAGAACAAGCCCCGCAGCGAAAACACTGGGTAAAATATTCCGGGGCTTCGTGTTGCCTGATTTCTTCTATCAGCGATGCATCTTTTTTAAGCTCAAGCATCCTTTACTCCTTGGCCTTTGGTTGCCAGAGGTCGCCTTGTTTCTCAAGCTTACCCTTTTTAGCTAAGGATTCAAGAATAGGAACGATATCATCGCTACTTGCACCAGTTTTTTGAAGTAAAGTATCAATTGATGCCGGACCCCTCTTGAGTAGTTCTTTGACTTCTTCTTCCAGTAGAAGTTTTTTCACCAGAGGAGTAATCTTTTCGTCTATTTTTTGGGCAATGGTTTCATAGGCATAATCACCCATTTTTTTAAGCTCCCGGGCAATGTTTCCAATGGCCGTACGAAAACGCATGTTTTCTGCTACTTTACGCGCAGCTTTTAGGCGAAACTTTAAGTCTTCAGGGGATATACCTTCTTTTTCCCCAAGAGGGCCCAGTTTTTTGATGTTTTCTGTGAAATCAGTAACGATTTGCACAAAAAGAGGAGCTTCTGCCGCAGAAGCCCACTTAAGGGCCAGGCGGTTAAGATCAATGCCCACCGCCTCAAGAATCCTCCTGGTTGCTTCGTCTATTATGATGGCTTCGTAATTACCAGACTGGTAATGACACTCACCAAGGTGTCACCCGCCTACCAGGATGCCATCTGCTCCTACATGGAAACCCTCTATAATGAAGACCGGGTCAATACGCCCGGTACACATCACCCTTATCACCCGGTTATTGGGCGGATACTGGTAACGTGCCACCCCGGCAGAATCTGCCGCAGCGTAACAGCACCAGTTACACAAAAAAGAAAGTATCTTCGGCTCAAACCCCATAGCCTACTCCTCTAAGTTTTACGCTGCCTCTTCGTCAGTTTCTGTTTTCTCTTCTTTCTCAACAAAACTTCCAAAGGCCTCTATTTGGGCCAAAATGGCCTCATCGGTAAAACCGCCCATACTTATGGCAAAAACTGGGCAGTGCGAAGCACAAATACCACAACCTTTGCAAGATGCGGTGATAGTCTCTGCCTTTTTACGTTTACCCACCTTAACCATCTGGATAGCACCGTATGGGCAAAGCGCAGCGCAAATCCCACAACCAATGCATTTTTGCTGGTCAACGCGAGAAACAATGGGCGCCACCTCAACAAAGCCCTTGGCAAGGGGAATAGCAGCTTTGGCTGCGGCTGCCCGTGCCTGGGCAAGAGATTCATCAAGGGGCTTGGGACTATGCGCCAGACCGCACACATAGACTCCATCAACCGCAAGCTCAACAGGCATAAGCTTTACGTGGGCTTCCAGGAAAAACCCATCCCCTGTAAGCGGGGCCTTGATAATCTTGGCAAGATCTTCGTTTTCCCCTGGAGCAATACCTACCGAAAGAACCAATACGTCTGCTGGGATCAAAAGCTCTTCGCCTAACAGCGCGTCATAGACCTTGACAAACCTCTGCTTGCCTTTCTTGGCTATTTCAGGCCTTTGAGAAGGTTGATAGCGAATAAAGATAACGCCGGCATTTCTTGCCTCACGATAGGCGTCTTCAGCAAAGCCATAAGTCCGCATATCACGAAAGAGGATGTAAACGTCTTTTTTGGGATAGCGTCGCTTAAGGCGCAGGGCGTTTTTAACTGCCTGCTGGCAGCAAAGCTTGCTGCAATAAGCAAGGTCTTCGCCTCGTGAGCCCACACACTGAATCATCACGATACTTCTTGCGCGGGAGATCTTTTCGGCCTTCCCTGCTAACTCCGTCTCAAGCTCAAGCTGGGTAAGGACTTTTTCTTCTCTGCCAAGGCCAAAGAGCTCAGGGCGGTGCTCGCGTCCACCGGTAGCGATAATCACCACCCCGTGGTTGATGACCTCAGACCCAGAAGGGCCCCTGAGGGTTGAAGTGAAATTCCCCACGTAACCTGAGACGTTTTCTACCGTGGTTTCCTTATAAACTTTTATCCGTTCATGGGCCTCTACGCGTTTTATCAGGTCCTCTAAAATTTTTTGTGGTTCTTCTCCTGAAAGAAGCCCTGTTACCCGGCGAAGGTTGCCGCCTAGTTCTTTTTCTTTTTCCACCAAAAAGACGTCAAAACCCTGTTCTGCAATGGAAAGGGCCGCTGACAGCCCGGCTGCTCCACCCCCGATAACCAGGGCAGAAGGAGTAACTTCGACCTTTTGCACCTCAAGGGGAGTTAGCCTGGCAGCCTTGGCCACGGCCATGCGCACCTGATCCTTGGCCTTGGCGGTGGCAGCGTAAGGGTCAAAGGCGTGAACCCAGGAACACTGGTCTCTTATGTTGGCCATCTCGATGAGGGCCGGATTAAGGCCTGCTTCTTTTAAGGTTTCCTGAAAAAGGGGCTCATGTGTCCTTGGGCTACAGGCCGCGATGACAATGCGGTTAAGGCGGTGTTCTTTAATCTTTTTAACGAGCTCGTTTAAGGCATCTTGAGAGCAGGAATAAAGCACATCTTCTGCAAGCACCACCCCTGGGAGCTTAGCAGCGTAACGTGTTACCTCGTGAACATCCACTACACTTGCAATGTTTACGCCACAATGGCAAATAAACACGCCAATGCGTGGCTCAAGACGCTCGAGCTCTTCGTCTTCAGGAGGAAACTCCTTTAAGACAGCGTCTTTGCCACGGGCCTCTGCCAAAAGCTCAGAACACCTTGCCGCTACTCCCTGGGCCTGGACAACGCTTTCGGGAATGTCTTTAGGCCCCTGAAAAGCTCCGGCCACAAAGATGCCGGGCACATTGGTCTCAAGGGGAGCCGCGGTCTTCGTCCTGGCAAAGCCATAAGGGTTAAGCTCTATGCCTAAAATTTTAGCAAGGGCTTCGGCATCCTTAGGCGCATCAAGCCCCACCGAAAGAACCACCATATCGTAGAGTTTGCGGTGGCTTTTTCCGTCTTCGGTCACGTAAGTAAGGGCAAGCTTTCGTCCAACCTGATCGACCCTCGGCACCCGGGCATAGATGGTTCCGAAATTATATTTTTCAACCGCACGTTTGAAAGCTTCATCAAAGCCTTTACCCTGGGTGCGGATATCCATAAAAAAGAGGTCTATCTCGGCCTCAGGAAGGTGTTCTTTCACCACCGAGGCCTCTTTCATGGCGTACATACAACAAACCGACGAACAATAACCGTTGCCACAGGTTACATCCCTTGAGCCGATACATTGCAAAAAGGCAATGCGGTGCGGATGTGCAAAATCAGAAGGCCGCACGATTTCGCCTTCTGTTGGGCCAGAAGCACAGGTCATGCGTTCAATTTCCAAACTGGTAAGCACGTCAGGAAACTTGCCGTAGCCGTATTTTTTAAGCACTTCTTCAGGAATGCGGCCAAAGCCAAGGGTCAAAACAATGGCTCCCACTTCAAGCTCACGCACTTCAGCCTTTTGATCAAAGTCTATGGCATTGGGACCACAAACATTGGCACAGAGCTGGCAACTTTCGTGCTGGACCCTTAAACAGGCCTTGGCGTCAAGATAATAGGCCGTAGGCACAGCCTGGGGATAGTCAATCCGCGCCGCCTTGGTAAAGACAAGACCTTCGTTGTACTCGTCAAGCACCTCGCGCGGACAATAAACCATACACTGCCCACAGGCAGTACATTTCTTGGGATCAACGTACCTCGGCTTAATCAACACCTTGGCCTTAAAGTCCCCAGCGGTGCCGGAGACTTCTTTTAGCTCTGCCAGCGTGATTATTTCGATATTGGGAGACCGCCCGGCCTCCACCAACTTGGGCGCAAGTATTCAGATGCTGCAATCGTTAGTAGGAAAAGTCTTATCAAGCTGGGCCATCACCCCGCCAATGGAGGCCTTCTTCTCTACCAGATAGACGTAAAAGCCGAGCTCAGCCAAATCCAGGGCGGCCTGAACCCCTGCAATGCCGCCTCCCAATACCATCACTTTTCCTTTTATTTCTTTAGCCATCAAACACCCCTACCAAAAGATTAAGCTTCGGCTTCTTCTTCCACCCGCAGGTGGGTGGGACCAAAGCAACCAAGGCCGTGGAACGGTGATACTTTTGGTGCCTCAAGGGCCCGACGCATAGCCATATCAAAGAGAATGCGCGGCTTAGGTTTGTCGATCCCAAGCCTTTTGCGCTTTTCTTTGATTTTGTCGATCATTACCGCGGCAAAATCCTTGGCATCACGAGCTACCACCCAGGGCGCACCAAATATGTTGTAGAATTCATGGAAAAGATAATCGGTAGCCACCTGGCTCTTTTCCGTGGGGAAGTTCGGCCCAAAGACCACGCAGGCACCGCTTCCTACAAAGTAATTCCCAATAGCTACCGCCTTTTCACTCATCCATTGCGGCGCACATCCAATGGCTGGAAGATCATCAAAATCTTCGCCTAAACCACCAGCATTAACCATCTCAGTAAGTGCAATCAAAATACGGCTGTTATCAACACAGGACCCCATGTGGAGTACCGGTGGGCAACCAACTGCCTCAAGCACCTCCCGCAAAGAATCTCCTGCAAGACTTGCGGCCTCAGGAGAAAGAAGCCCCTCACGGGCAATAGCAGTGGCCGCACACCCTGTGACCACCACCAGGATATTGTTGGCGATAAGTTCTTTAGCAAGCTCTGCATGCGTACGTTCAAAAACCCTGAAATTGTCACAACCCACGATGGCCGCAACCCCAAGAACACGACCGTTAATAATATTTTCGTTAAGGGGCTTATAAGACGCCCGGAAGCGCCCACCAAGGATGTAAAGGATGGTCTCGTGGCTAAAGCCAGCCACCACGTCCATTTTGTCTTTCGGGATATAGACGGCACTTTTGTCTCTTTTGGGGAAACGAGAGATGGCCTCGCGCAGGATCTTCTTAGCACTTTCCACAGGGTGATGGTGGTCAAAGGGCATGTGCATGGCCCCTTCGATCTCAGCCTTGTCACTAACGGTTATCACCGCGGTGTGATAAGCCTGGGCCACCGTGGCCACGTTTTGCATGATACATTGCACGTCAACAATCATGGCCTCAACCGCCCCAGTGGCCAGGGCAAGTTCCTGTTGCACAAAGCTTCCCGCAATAGGAATCCCGCGGCGCATAAGCACTTCGTTTCCGGTGCAGCAAATGCCCGCAAGGTTAATACCCTTGGCCCCTACTTTTTTGGCCTCTTCAAGGATCTCGGGATCCTGGGCGGCAATAGCAAGGGCTTCTGCCACTTCTGGCTCATGCCCATGGACCGTTACATTCACCATATCTTCTTTAAGCACGCCAAGATTAACCGTAGCCCTAATTGGTTGAGGTGTCCCAAGGAGAATGTCCTGAAGCTCAGTAGCAATCATGGAGCCTCCCCAGCCGTCAGCCAGGGCACAACGCACTGAGGCCTTAAGAAGGCTACGATAGTCCTGGTCAACACCAACAGTGGTGCGGTGAAGCATCTCAACGACTTCCCGGTCAACCCCGCGCGGTACTACCCCGAGCTTGCGCCATATTTCCTGACGCTTTTCTGGTGCACGCTTGATAAAAGCAAGCTCGCCATGTTGTTTGCCAAATTCTTCCAGGGCTTTAACCGCTACTTCTTTGGCAAGCTCTTTTACGGGCTTTTTGTGGTCTAGGCCGAAATAATAGGCCACCATGCGGAGTTTTTTCTCATCTTTTATCTCAAAGTCTTCGGCCTCTCCGTGAACCGTGGCGTAAAAAACCTCAGCAATCCCGCGGCCGTGATCCGAGTGCGCTGAAGACCCAGCAGCTACCATGCGACAAAAGTTCCGCGCCGCCACTGTAGCCGCAGTTGCGCCGCAAACACCTCGCATTTCTTCTACGCCTTCGATAATCTGACACGGCCCCATGTTACAGACGTGACAACAGGTGCCGCCCTTTCCAAAAAGACAGGGCTTTGTTCCCCTTTTACCGACCCGATCTGGAGCCGTAAGCACTTTGCCCTGAATTTTTTCGTAAACGTCTTGATTAACTACACACGAAAGACAGGATTCTTTTTTCTTTAGACGAGGCTCCATGGGTTCCTCCTGTTTAGAATTTCATTTAATTTAAACATATTTTTAAAAACTATCAAATCTAACCAACTGAACTAGGGAGCCCCGCCCACATCTTGGCGGCTTCTACGGTGTTCTTCATGAGCATGGTGATAGTCATGGGACCAACGCCTCCTGGAACCGGGGTAATGGCCGCGGCTTTTTCTTTGACTGAATCAAAATCAACGTCCCCACACAAAATGGCCTTACCCTCAGGGGTAGTGCCAATGCGGTTTACGCCTACGTCAATTACCACCACCCCCTCTTTTACCATATCGCCTGTGATTACTTTGGGGCGCCCTGCTGCGACTATAAGGATATCTGCTCGCTTAGTATGAAAAACCATGTCCTTAGTGGCGGTGTGACACACGGTTACCGTGGCGTTGCCCACAGGCTTTCTTTTCTGCATAAGAAGAATGGCCACAGGTTTCCCTACAATGTTGCTGCGACCAACCACTACGACCTCAGCCCCGGTTACCTCTACATCTGTGCGTGCAAGCATTTCAAGGATGCCTGCTGGGGTGCAGGGAATAAAACAGGGCTCTCCAATGACCATCTTGCCAACGTTTACGGGGTGAAAACCATCTACGTCTTTGCGCGGGTCAATGGCGTAAAGGACTTTTTGCTCGGAAATGTGCTTTGGCAAAGGAAGCTGCACCAAAATGCCGTGGATAGCAGGGTCGTTATTATACTTTTCTATCATCTTGAGTAGTTCATCCTCAGAGACATCTTCTGGCAAATTTTCCTGCACAGAATGAAACCCGAGATCATGAGCAGTACGCTGCTTAGCAGTCACGTAAGAAACCGAGGCCGGGTTTTCCCCTACAAGGATGGTCACCAGCCCCGGAGTAACGCCGTGTTTTTCTTTAAGCTCTTTGACTTCTTTTTTGAGCTCTTCTCTTATTTCCTGTGAAATTTCTTTACCGCTTATTATCTTAGCCGCCATTTAGCATACCTCCCCCACAAATTTGGCCGACCTAGAAAGCAAAGGATGTGCCAAGAAAAAGTGCGATTTTATTAATCATTTTCTAAAAAATTTTTGCACTAAACCAAACAAAAAAGATTCCCAAGGGGAAATTCTACTGAGGAGAAATTCCCCACTTGACGAGGAATTTCTCCCCAGTCATTCGGCTTAAAATAGGCCTTTCACTTTGCCAGTCTCTACGTCAACATCGATGCGACGGTAGGCAGGGTCAGAGCCAGTACCTGGCATGAGGCTTATGTCTCCGGCAACAGGAACAATAAAGCCAGAGCCACGATAGATTAGCACGTCTCTTACGCGAAGCTGCCAGCCTTTGGGCACCCCTTTTAAGGCAGGGTTGTCGGAAAGGGAAAGATGCGTTTTCACCATACAAATAGGCATACGGCGCAGTTCTTCGTCTGCTTCAATAAGCTTTATCTTGGCCTCCGCATCAGGAAGATAAATCACCCCATCTGCACCATAGACTTCTTTGGCAATTTTTTCGATACGGTCTTTCACTGGTTCGTCGAGTTCATACAAGAAACGGAAGTTAGACGGCTCGTTGCAGGCGTCCATCACCGCATCGGCAAGCTCAAGGGCACCTTCTCCACCTTTTAGCCAGTGTTCAGAGACAGCGGCACGGATGCCATGTTCTTCACAAATACGTTTTACCAGGGCTATTTCGTCTTTGGTGTCTGTGTAAAAGGCGTTGATACAGACCACAGGGGTCACACCGCTTTTCTTCACAATGTTCACACAGTGCAAGAGGTTTTCACAGCCCTTTTCCACCCACTCAAGGTTTTCTTCGAGATATTCTTTAGGGATGGGCCTACCTGGAAGAGGAATTGGTGCCCCTCCATGGCACTTGAGTGCCCGGATAGTAGCTACTACCACCACGCAATCCGGCGTAAGACCTGACAAGCGGCACTTGATGTTCCAGAATTTTTCATAGCCGATATCAGCCGCAAAACCAGACTCTGTGACGTTATAGTCAGCGAGTTTAAGCCCCACGTAATCAGCAATAATAGAAGACTGCCCAATAGCAATATTGGCAAAAGGACCCGCATGAATAAGCACGGGCTGGCCTTCGATAGTTTGAATCATATTGGGATTGATGGCATCTACCATCCAGGCACACATAGCCCCGGCTACTTCTAAATCTTCAGTAGTTACGGGATTTCCAAACTTATCAAAGGCCACGACTATCTTTCCAATGCGCTCACGGAAATCTTTAAGGTCTTTGGCTACAGCCAGAATGGCCATGACCTCTGAGGCTACCGCAATCCAGAACTTGCTTTCCATGGGGTAGCCGTCTTTTTTACCTCCCAGGCCAATAACGATATGGCGCAGGGCCTGAGCACAAAAGTCAATTATCCAGCCCATCTCTACACGTTTGGGATCAATGTTAAGACGCTTAAGCCCACGTTTAGCAAGGGTCTCGTCGTCGTAGTTGAACTCGTGTTGCATACGGGCGGTTAGCGCTACCATGGCAAGATTGTGGGCGTTCATAATGGCGTTGATGTCTCCGGTAAGCCCCAAGGAAAACTTATCTAGCGGTATAATTTGTGCCAGGCCGCCACCAGCAGCAGAGCCCTTTATGTTCATTGTTGGGCCACCAGAAGGCTGACGAAGAGCCCCAATTACTTTTTGACCGCGTTTACCAAGGCCTTCTACTAAACCAATCGAAGTGGTGGATTTACCTTCACCCAAGGGCGTGGGAGTAATTGCGGTTACGTCGATATATTTGCCATTAGGCTTATCTTTTAAGCGCTCAAGCACTTTACGATAATCAATCTTTGCCACATAGTGGCCGTAAGGGAGCAGTTCCTCTTTTTCAAGGCCAAGTTCTTCTGCCAACTGATAAACGGTTTTCATGTTCTTTTCTGCTTCAGCGGCAATCTCCCAATCCTTCATCTTGGTTGGATCAAGCTTCATGAAGACCTCCTTTCTTAATTTTTTTAAAGTCTGGAAAGGGAATTAAATGACCAAAATATTTAAATCCGAGATAAATTGTCTATATAAACTATTTTTATAAAAAAATGCAAGCAAATTAAAGTTTAAATTTTATAATTTTTGAAAGCTAAAATAGAATTATTTGAAAAATTCAAAGCTTTAAAGATAAATACTTTTGCGTTTTGAAAATAAACAACCTTTACAGTTTTTCCTTTTGGTGTTACTAATTTTTGAAAAATAACATGAAAAGACGAAATGATTATAGAAGCAGAAACAATCCTCATTGGTTTGGGGCATCTTCTTAAGGGTGATTTGGGAATTAGCTATTACATTATCGAAGCCCTTGCCCTGGAAGGATTAGAAAAGAAGGCAAAATTGGTCTTTTTAGCAGAAGAAACCGAAAAACTTGACGTTTTTCTCTTCAAAAAGAAAGAAGCTATTATCATTGTTCCTGCTGTTTTAAACCTAAAACCTGGCAAAATACTTTGCTGGGATTATGACGACTTTTTAAAAAGATATCCCTTGGTATCTCATATTCAGCCATATAAAAAGATATACGATTCTTTCTATTTACTAAAATTAATAGACGCTTTACCCAAAGATATTACAATCATTAGCATTTCTGTTGAACAAACTAGAAAAGCAATTATTAGTATAAAGGCCATTAAAGCCGCTCGAAAGGTAATAAATATCGTAAAAAGAAAAATTCTTGAAGAAAATATTGGCAAAGTTAGCCGTATCTATTCCGTAAAAGACTTAATAAGCGCTAAAAACTTAGTCTTCTAAAGCCCTTAGGAGACCTTTGCAAAATACCTTCTCTTAAGGCCCGTTCGAGCAACCGTTCCTATTTTTCGTTCCGAAAAATGGGAACGGATCCCTTGCGCTTGTGCTGACAACACTTATCCCAACAATTTTGCAAAGGTCTCTCTTAGATCTTGGAAAACGTCTTATCCTCCAATCAGGGAGTCTATTTTTTCGCAAAAGCTATATATCAGGAAATATTTATTGGTAAAAACTATTTTACATTTCATGTAAATAAATTATTTTGAGGGGAAGGCTCAGGATGACGACTTGACACCGTCATGCTGAAGGAGCGTACGCGACTCAAGCATCCACAGATCGATAGAATACTAAAAGCCCGACATCGTTAGGATTACAATCTACAAACCCTAAAAGCAGGGGGGATTAAAATGAGCTACGAAAAAATGTGGCAGGAACTTGGCATAAACCTTGAGGCCCACGATAACCTCTTGCACGTGCTTGAGGGCTTTTACGAAAACATCTACCTTTCCCAAAAAAATAGACCAGAAGGCATGGAATATTTTGACAAAGTTGTCTCATGTATCCATGGGGCCCGCATACAGGAGCTTTTCAAAGCCAAAAAGGAAAACCGCCTGGTATTGGGTACCTTTTGTGTCTTTGTGCCAGAAGAAATAGTATGGGCTGCAAACGGAATATGTGTAGGGCTTTGTGCTGGGGCGGAAATCGGCTTTGAATTGGCAGAAGAAGTGCTTCCGCGAAACATTTGCCCCCTTATAAAAGCCTTTTTTGGTTTCAAATTGTCTAAAGTCTGCCCTTTTGTAGAAATCTGTGATTTCGTAGTAGGAGAAACTACTTGTGACGGGAAAAAGAAAGCCTACGAAATCTTTAACGAATACAAAGAAACATATGTTATGCACGTTCCTCAAAAGAAAGACAAGTCCTCTTTTGATTTATGGAAAAACGAAGTTATCAACTTCAAAAGCGAAATAGAATCTCGCACCGGAAATAAAATTTCGCAAGACGACCTATTAAAAGCCATAGAACTTATAAATAAACGCCGCGAAGCCTTAAAAAGGCTAAATTCTTTAAGAAAAGCTGATCCTCCTCCAATTTCAGGGCTCGATGTTTTACTTATCAACCAAATCTCTTTTTATGATGATCCAGAAAGATTCACCGCTAAGGTAAATGAATTATGCGATGAGTTAGAAGAACGTATTAAAAGGAAAGAAGGCGTTTGTCCGCCTGGCACTCCTAGAATAATCGTTTCTGGTTGTCCTATGGCAATACCAAACTGGAAACTACATTATCTTGTGGAGACCTCAGGAGCGATAATCGTAGGAGAAGAATCATGCGTAGGGACAAGAAATATCCGCAACCTCGTAGAACCAAAAGGTTCTAACGTAGAAGATCTCTTGGAAGATATTGCCTCAAGATATCTAAAAATAGACTGCGCCATTTTTACACCTAATGCCGAACGCATTGAGAATATAAAATCGATGATAGATGAATTTTCCGCACATGGTTTGATCAATTATAGTTTAAAATTTTGTGATCCTTATACTACCGAAGTTTATAAAGTTAACAAAAAAATTGACAAAGTACCCACTTTGAATATTGAAACAGATTATAGCCAGGAAGATATAGAACAACTTCGCACCAGAATTGAAGCCTTTTTAGAAATTTTAAAATGAAAATAATTGGCCTTGATATCGGTTCACGTAGCATAAAACTCGTTTTTCTAAAAGATGGCAATATTAAAGAATACTTATGCACCGAAACATCTTATAATCCCAAAGAACAAATTGCTAACTTGTTATCTAACTTTAAATATGACTACTTAGTATCCACAGGCTATGGCCGCTATTTAGCCAAAGAGCATTTTAGAGCAGAAATCCTTACGGAAATCCAGGCCCACGCTTTAGGAGTGCGCCATATATTTCCCACCGCACGCACCATCTTGGACATAGGCGGACAAGACACCAAAGCTATTTTGCTTGACTCCTCTGGCAAAGTTTTGCGCTTTGAGATGAACGATCGTTGCGCAGCTGGCACAGGACGTTTTCTTGAGGTAATGGCCAGGGCCCTTGGTGTGGATCTTCAAGGACTTTCAAGTTTGGCGCTTTCCGCTAAAACAGCAGCCAAAATAAGTTCTCTTTGCACTGTCTTTGCTGAAAGTGAGGTTATCGGGCTTATCGGACGAGGTGAAGCCCGTGAAGTAATTGCCAAAGGTATTATCAATTCCATTGCCAAGCGGTCTTTAACCCTCCTTAAAAAAGTAGGGGCCAAAAATCCTATCATATTCACCGGAGGGGTGGCATATAACAAAGCCCTGGTAGCAACCCTTGAGGAACTACTTGGAAATTCGATTTTGGTCCCAGAGAATCCCCAGCTAACAGGGGCCCTGGGAGCAGCCCTTTATGGCTCCCAGAGGCTCAATCAGAGGGCATAGTCTTTTATCATTGCAACCAATGGCCCAAGGCCGTCCCAGGTAATATCTGCCCTTAAGGAAACCCTGAGGCGTGCCGTGCCTTCCGGCACAGTGGGTGGTCTTATGGCTGGCACATAGTAGCCTTTTTTAAAAAGTTCCTGCGCAAGAAAAAGTGCTTTTTCGTTTTCTCCTACCACAATGGGCACAATAGGAGAATCACCATCAAGGCCTAATTCTTTGCGAAATCTTTGGGTAAGGGCCTTTAGTTTTAAGCGTTCTTTTTCTAATTTGGGAAGAAGATCTAAAGCCTTTAAGTTAGCGGCCACAATTACCTGAGGAAGCGCCGTAGTAAAAATAAAAGAACGTGCCTTGTTAACAAGAAGAGAAATGATAGCTTTTTCTGCTATCACAAAGGCCCCGTAGCTTCCAAGGGCCTTTCCAAAAGTCCCTACAATCAGATCAACCTTGGGGATAAGCTCCTTTTCCTCAGATACGCCAAGCCCTCTTTTTCCGTAAACACCGATTGCGTGGGCTTCGTCTAATACCAAAAAGGCATGGTAGCGTTCTTTCAAAGCAACTAGGTCTTCAAGGGGGCTTAAGTCCCCATCCATGCTGAAAAGGGACTCGGTAACAATCACAGCACGGCGGAATTGGCCGCGATATTTGCGCAAAAGTCTTTCAAGGGTGTCTAAGTCTTGGTGGGGAAAACGAAAAAATTTAGCGTGAGTGAGCCTAAGCGCATCAATAATACTTGCGTGCACCAGCTTGTCGGCAAAGACCAAGTCCTTTTTGCCACAAAGAGCTGGAATCACCCCAATATTTGCATGATATCCCGAAGAAAACACCAGGGCGGCCTTGCCATAAAGCGCACTGAGTTTTTCCTCAAGGGCCTGATAAAGCACGTGATTTCCTGAAAGAAGACGCGCAGCCCCTGCCCCAAAGCCGTCAAGCCCTTGCTCTTTAATTATCTCAGGGAGGCTAAGTCTTTCGCTAAGACCTAGGTAATCGTTAGAGGAAAGATTTAAGAGCCAGTGTCCTTTGATTTTTACGTAAGGTCCTTGGTGCTCCTCAATAGGAGGCAAAATGCGCAGACGATGTTCGGCTTTAAGCTCTCCTAATTCTTTTTCTAAGTCAGGAAGCCCCATGTTCTTTGAGCACTTTTTCGATAACTTTCTGGCTGCGAGAAATTATTTCAGAAACATCTTCTTTCGTGATACAAAGCGGTAAAAACCAGTAGATCACATCCCCCAATGGGCGAAGCACCAGGCCCTCTTCAAGAGAGCGCATATAAATCTTAAAAGGAAGGCGCAAAGCCTGAGGAAAAGGCTCTCTTGTCTTTCGGTCTTTCACCAGTTCAATGGCCCCGATATAGCCGACATAGCGAATATCTCCCACATGCGGGTTCTCTGAAAAGGCCTCTAGCAAGATTTTATGGAAGTATTCTCGTGCTTCTTTGGTTTTGTTAAGGGGGTCTTCTTCAGCAAAAAGTTTAAGATTAGCGCAGGCAACTGCACAACAAATGGGATTGGCAGTGTAAGTGTGGCCGTGGAAAAAGGTTTTCCCTTCAAGATAATCCGCATAAAAGGCCTGGTAGATTTCTTCGGTGGTAACCGTAAGCGCCATGGGGAGATAGCCACCAGTAAGCCCCTTGGCAAGGCAGATGATATCAGGGACAACTCCTGCCTGTTCAAAGGCAAACATGGTACCAGTGCGACCAAAGCCCGTGGCCACCTCATCGAAAATTAAAAGCACTTCATATTGATCACAAAGCCTGCGTAATTTTTTAAGATAGGAGGGAGGATAGATTAAAATGCCCCCTGCCCCTTGCATGCGCGGTTCAACAATAACGGCACAGATCTCTTTGTGTTTTTCTTCAAAGATTTTTTCCAAGCCATCAATACAACGAAGGCTGCAATCATGATTTGCAGAAAGGGTAAAGCCCTGGTGTTCTTCGCAGCGATAGCAATAAGGGCTTGGTGCACGGTAAGTCTTAAAGGTAAGGGGTTTATAAAGTTCGAAAAAAAGATCGCAACCGCCTACACTTACCGCGCCGATGGTGTCTCCATGGTAGGCGTTTTCAAGGCACACAAAGCGGGTCTTTTCTTTAACACCTTTGTTTTGCCAGAATTGGAAGGCCATTTTAAGGGCCACTTCCACCGCTGTAGAACCGTTATCTGAGAAAAAATAGTGTGAAAGCTCTTGCGGCAAAAACTCCCTGAGTCTTGCGACCACTTCTGTGGCGTAAGGATGGGTAAAGCCCGAAAAATTGACATGATCAAGCAACGAAAGCTGCTCACAAATGGCATGGTTTAAAGCGGGATGAAGATGCCCGTGGACGTTGGTCCACCAGGAAGAAATAGAGTCATAGAGTTCCTCGCCATCGATGGTTTTAAGCTTAAGCCCCTGGGCAGAGACAATGACTTTGGGGTCGCGGTTCTCGTAGTCTTTCATCTGGGTATAAGGATGCCAGATATGCCTACGGTCAAGCTCAAGGATTTTACTTTTGTCCCATTTTTTCATCACAATTCTCCACACAAATTTTCTCAGGAATAATACTTCCTCCACAGGAAAGGAAACATTTATCATACAAGTCCTTACATCCGCAATCAGAGACACAGGTAGCAGAAAGCTCGGTTATAATGGCAGTAAGCGACGGTCTTTTGGGTTTAAGGGGAGCTATAGGCCTTTGGCCTTTTAGTCTTGCAAGTTTTTTAGCTAGCTCGTCTTTTCTGCGACAGGCAAACTGGTCCTTATCCCGCTTACATATTTTTTTAAAAAACTGATAGTCTTCTTTTAGGCGATTCAAGTTCTCCTGATAGCGAGACAGCTTTAAGCGATAAAGACGCAACTCTTCTTCATACGTGGTAAGCGTATTTTGGTAGGATAAAAGTTCTTTCTGGTATATTTCTTTTGCTTCAACCCTTACAGCCGCCAAACATTTTTGATATTCTTTCTGGCAATTTTGCTGACATTTTTCGAATTTTTGCTGACACTCTTTGAGGCAGATCTCCCCAGAAAGCCCCATGGGGGCAAGATAGCGTTCCTTAATAACGTACTTTGGCCCACCACAAGCTCCTAACAAAAAAGGCAAAACTAACAACAATATAAAGCGCATGATAAACTCCTAAAATCTTTTTAAGACACTGGACCCTTCCTTTCCGTTCCGAAAAAGAGGAACGTATTCTAAACAGCCTCGGGCTTTTAATGCCTAATTCATATTGGGTTTAAACTCTTTTTAGGTGATATTTTAGCAGTCTGCAATCTTTCAAATCCCTTTCCCTTTTAAAACATGGTATAAGTAATGTCATTAAAACAGGGGGAAGGAACATGAAACTGGTTTACGCCTCTGAAATGCAAGCCCTTGATCATTACACCATCGAAGAATGCGGTATCCCCGGATTAGTACTCATGGAAAATGCGGGCCGTGGGATTGCAGAACTCATTCTTTCACGCTTTGCCCAAGAAGCTTCCCAAGGAGTAGTAATTGTCTGTGGTCCTGGGAATAATGGTGGAGACGGTTTTGTGGTAGCACGCCATCTTTTTCAAAAAGGCTATCCCCTTAAAGTCTTTTCCCTTACAGAAGAAGAAAAATTCAAAGGTGATGCACAAGTTAACTTGAAGATCATCAAAAACATGGGGCTTCCCCTTTACTTTTTGACCACTGATGATCTATCTCCTCTTGAAGAAGCCCTTTCAAAAAACCAGATAATTGTTGACGCTATCTTTGGAACAGGGCTTTCTCGAGAAGTCAGTGGACGTTTTGCCAAGGCCATTGAACTCATAAACAAAAGTCAAAAAATAGTGGTCTCAGTAGATATGCCCTCAGGGCTTTCCGCTGATACAGGCCGTCCCCTAGGTATTGCGGTTAAGGCCACGGTCTGTGCCACCATGGCGCTTCCCAAAGTTGGCCAGCTGATTTATCCCGGAAAAGATTATGTCGGCGAGCTCGAAATAATCGACATTTCTATGCCCGCAAAAATAATCGCCGAAAAAGGCCCTGCTCGTTTTTGTCTTGATGTAAACTGGGCGTGTGAGACCATTAAGCCTCGCCCGCAAGACTCACATAAGGGCACTTATGGGCACGTAGCGGTGCTTGCCGGCTCTCAAGGGAAAACTGGAGCCGCCATCCTTTCTTGCCAGGGGGCCTTAAGGGGCGGGGCCGGACTTGTCACGCTGGTGTGTCCTAAAAGTCTTAATCATATTTTTGAAACAACCCTCGTTGAAGCCATGACTTTTCCGCTCCCTAAGGAAACACCTATCCAAAGCCTTTCATACCGCGCCTTTGACCAAATCATTTCCTTTATGGTAGGAAAAAAGGCAGTGGCCTTGGGACCGGGCTTTGGTCTTCACCCGGAAACCTTTGAGCTGGTGCACAAGCTTGTAGCGCAGGTGGAACTCCCCATGGTAGTTGACGCTGATGCCCTATCTGCTACGTCAGGAGAACCCTACCATTTAAGGCGCTCCCAGGCCCCTAGGGTTATAACCCCACACCCTGGTGAGCTTTCTCGTTTACTTGATGTCCCCAAAGAAGAAATCCAAGAAGACCGGCTACTTGCAGCCAGGGCTGCGGCCAAGGAAACCAATGCCGTAGTTGTTTTAAAAGGTGCTGCTACGGTTATTGTATCCCCAGATGGCCGCGAAGCAGTAAACACCACAGGGAACCCAGGGCTTGCCAGCGGAGGAAGTGGCGATGTTTTAACAGGACTTATCGCTTCCCTTTTAGGACAGGGATATGAAGCATTTTCCGCAGCCTGCCTGGGAGTATTTTTACACGGGTATGCCGCGGATATTTTAGCCAAGCGAAAAGGCCCCTGGGGATATACTGCCCAAGAAGTGGCTGAAACTATACCTTTGGCTATCAAAGAACTCCTTGTGAGGAAAGAGTTTGGAAAAAATTAAATCCCAAAGCCCTGAAGAGACCCAAAAAATTGCGGAAAACTTTGGGAAAACCCTTGAGCCCGGCACAGTTATTCTTCTTTTCGGGGACCTTGGCGCGGGGAAGACTACTTTTGTCAAAGGGCTTGCCAGGGCCTTGGGGGTCCCTCAAGACTATTATGTTCAGAGTCCTACTTTTGCAATTATAAATGAATACCCTGGGCGAGTGCCTGTTTTTCACGTTGATCTTTACCGTCTTGAGCCTGAAGATGTTTTTGACCTCGGGCTTGAAGAACTTGCCGACCAAGGGATCCTGGTTATCGAATGGAGTGAAAAACTACCCTTTTCTTTTGATAAAGAAATAAAAGTTCATCTCAAAATTTTAGGCCCAGAAGAACGCGAAATCACAATTGAAAAAAACTAAATTAGCTTAATTTCCGGATAAGGTGTGTAATTATTGATAAAAGCGATTTTCATCTCTATGAACCCAAAAATAGCTGTATAAAAATTCCGAAAAAAGGCTTCCCCTGGCTTTTCTTAACTCTTTACTGAAATTTTTAGGCAGCAAAAAGCTTCTTTCCTACCAAAAATCCATCAAATTTTACAAAATCAAAACATAATCCTACCTTAATAGCTATCTCATAATTATTTCCTGAACTTTCATTCTATAGCTGGATTTTC
>NZ_ATXH01000022.1 GCF_000421585.1 Thermodesulfatator atlanticus DSM 21156 | reverse complement strand
GAATTCCAGACTGAGATGAAAGAAATGCGCGAAGAATTCCGGGCTGAGATGAAAGAGATGCGCGAAGAATTCCGGGCTGAGATGAAAGAAATGCGCGAAGAATTCCAGACTGAATTGAAAGAGATGCGTGATGAATTTCAAACTGAGATGAAAAAAATGCGCCAAAAATGGGGTGAGATTGCAGAGCGAATGGGCACCCTTGCAGAAGATATTTTTGCTCCTGGAGTTCCTTATCTGGTAGAATCTTTTGGATACACCATAAGCAAACGCATGCTTGATGTAGGATACAAAAAAGCAGGAAAATTTCGCCAGTACGACGCTATCGTGGTGGCAGAAGATGAAAAGGGCCAAGAATTAATATTTGCCGCCGAAGTAAAAAGCCAGGCACGCAGTGAAGATTTCAATCAGCTAAAAAACGCCTTAGAAGACTTGATGTTTTTTGAGCCAGCATACCGGGAAAAGAAAATTATTCCAGTTCTTGCAGCTTTTCGTATCCCTGAAGACTTAATAAACCTTGCCAACAAGCGGGGTGTGCTTTTGGTGCGCATGGGAGGGGAATACTTAGAACCCCTTAATCCTGAAATAGTTAAGAACACCTAAAAGCTGGTAAGCCTGTAGGACCAATTTTAAATCTGTGCTATTTGGGGATAGCCTCTATGCCTTATAAACCCCGTGATTACTATGCCAAAAAAGCCAAGCAGGAAAAATATCCCGCCCGCTCTGTTTACAAACTCCAAGAAGCAGACAAAAAATACCGCCTGCTTAAACGCGGCCAGATAATCCTTGACCTTGGAGCTGCGCCTGGCTCCTGGAGCAAATATGCCCTTCAAAAGGTAGGTAAAACCGGAAAAGTCGTGGGCGTTGACTTAAGCCCGGTAAAAATCACCGCCCCGAATTTTGTCTTCCTCCAAAAAGACATTTTTGAAATTGGACCAGAAGAAATTCTCAAGGCTACAGAAACCGAAGCCTTTGACGCGGTATTAAGCGACATGGCCCCTAAAACCACAGGCGACCGCTCAGGAGACCACTTTCGCTCTATAAACCTTGCTGAAAGAGCCCTTGAAATTGCTGAAAAAACCCTTAAAACCGGGGGAGTTTTTTTCGTCAAAGTTTTTGAAGGAGAGGCCTTTCCGCGTTTTGTTGAGGAAGTAAAAAAAAGGCTCGGACCAGTCAAAAGATTCCGCCCAAAGAGCACCCGTTCAGAAAGCCGCGAAATTTTCGTCTTAGCCCGCAAAGAAGTTAAAAACTAAGAAATCCAAGGGAATTTAAACGTTTAAAGCCCTGCTTAGTTATCACGACCATATCTTCCAGGCGCACCCCGCCCCATTCGGGAAAATAAAGCCCGGGCTCAACGGTAACTACCTGGTTTGGCCTCAAATGGCGGCGGGAGCGAAAAGAAAGGGTAGGGGCTTCGTGGATGGCGAGCCCTACGCCATGGCCCAAAGAATGCCAAAAGTTTTTATCAACGCCTTCTTTTTTAAATACCTCCCTGGCAGCAAGGTCAGGAAGAGCCCCTTTTACCCCGGCTCTTATCTGAGCCTCGGCGGCCTCTTTGGCTTTCTTAACCAGGGAATAGACCTTTATAAAACGCTCATCGGGCTCCCCTACCCAAAAAGTACGGGTGATGTCAGAACAGTAGCCCTGCCACTTAACTCCCATGTCGATGATAAGGGGCTCGTGAAGGGCTAGCTTTTTGTCTGATGGCTCCGCATGAGGCCGAGCAGCATTCCTTCCACTTGCCACGATAGGCGGAAAAGACGGCCCTTCTGCCTTCAAATGGCTCAACATAATGATCCTGGCAGCGATTTCTTTCTCAGAAACCCCCGGCCGAATTTCTTTGGCAACGACAGCCAAAATCTCTTCTGCAATGCGAAGAGATTCCTGAATGAGTTTTATCTCGTGTTCGTCTTTTACCGCACGGAGCTTTTCTACTAAAGGCCTGGCCTCAACGATTTCACAGGAAAGTTTTTTTTCCATAAGTCTAAAAGAGGAAAGAGAAACATACGATGGCTCAACCAGAAGCTTTTTTACCCCGAGTAAAGGGAGAAGCTTTTCAAGCTCAGCAACAAGGCCTTTGCGATAAATACAGGGCTCAAAAAGAGGCGCACATTCTTTGGCTTCTTCCTGATAGCGGGGATCTGTGAGCAAAAAAGCTTCTTTGCTGGTTATCAAAAGTGCCCCTGAACTCTCCGTAAGGCTAACATCACTAGGGGAAAAACCTGAAAGATAGCGCCTGTTTTCCGGACAGGTGATGAGGATGGCATCCGCCAGGCGTGCCAGGGAAAGCCTTAACCTCTTAAGCCTTTGCTGATAAAATTTCACCAAGCTGCTCCTTTAACGCATCAAGTATCTGCCAGGCTATCTTCTCTTTCGGGGCCAGGGGAAGCTTAAGCTCTTTACCATTGGCAAAAAAGAGAAAAACTTCGTTCGTCTCGGTTTCAAAACCGGTTTCACAACGAGTAATGTCGTTAGCAACGATTAAATCGAGGTGTTTGGCCTTTAACTTACGCCTGGCTTCTTCAGGCAGTTTTTCTCCTTCTTCTGCTGCAAAGCCTACAACTACCTGGCCCGGGCGCTTCTTAGCGGAAACTTCTGCCAAAATGTCAGGGGTCTTTTTGAGGGTGAACACGAGTTCTTTTTCCTTCTTTTTGAGTTTTCCTGAAAAGGTTTTCACAGGGGTGTAATCAGCCACGGCAGCAGCCATAACTAAGATATCAACTCCGGGAAAAAGCTCATTTACCACCTGATACATCTCCTGCGCGGTTTCAACAGGCCTTTGGGATAAATAAGAGGGGATTTTTACCGAAAGCGGCCCGTGCACAAGCATGACCTCTGCTCCGCGTAGCCAAAACGCCTTGGCAAGGGCAAGCCCCATCTTCCCTGAAGAGCGGTTTGAGATAAAACGCACCGCATCAATGGGCTCCCGGGTAGGACCTGCAGTTATCAAAACCTTTTTGCCTTGATAATCAGCAGGCGCAAGGAGCCGTGCTAAAAAATCGGCGATTAGTTCTGGCTCAGGGAGCCGCCCTGGGCCGACATCACCACAGGCAAGTTCCCCCCCGCACGGCGCCAAAACCTCGTAGCTCCAGGAACGGAGCTTGGCAATATTTTCTTTTACCGCAGGGTGCTCCCACATGTTTACATTCATAGCAGGGCAAAGCAGCACCGGGGCTTTGGTAGCCATGATGGTTGCCACAAGAATGCTCTGGGCATCACCAGAAGTAAGAGAGGCCAGGAAAGAAGCAGTAGCAGGCGCAACTACCACCGCTTCAGCAAACCGGGCTAACTCGGTATGGGGGATGAAACCTCCCTGAGGCTTTAAAAAATCGGCCTGAGTAAAGACTTTTTCCTGGGAGAGGGCCTCAAAGGTAAGGGGAGAAATAAAAGCCTCTGCGCCTTCTGTGAGGATAACCCGCACATTGGCGCCTACTTTTTGTAAAAGCCTTAAGAGGGCTGCGGCCTTATAAGCCGCAATCCCTCCAGTTACTCCCAACAGAATCCTTTTATTGGTAAGAAACATCTTCTAAGGTTTCGCTTGCCCAGATTTGGGCTTCGGTGGTCATGGGATGATCAACGATATAGACCATGCAAAAACCGTTAGCGCGTTTAAAAGTGAGCAAAATATTTTTGTAGTAGATGCTTCCGGTGAGTTCCCAACCACGAGAAGCTAGCTGGTCTTTAAAAAAGCGTTCAAGAGAGCGGGCCTTAACCCGACCTTTTAACACCAAAACCCCGCCTATGTAATTCTTGGTGCGGACAATCATAGTCTTTTCCTGATCAACGCTCATATCTCTTGGGGCGACTATGTTAGGGAATTCCGTTCCCGTATAAAGAGGACGCTGAACCTGAGGGGTAGTTTTGGGCCTTTCTTGCCCTGGGAGAGTACAACTTGCCACCAAAAAAAGCACCACTAACAAAACGCCTAACTTGGGCCAGTTCTTCATAGCTAAACCTCCTTGTTTTATTTAGGCTAAAGAATAACATCTTTTCGGCAAAGAAAAATCAGCTTTCTATAAACGACCGATATTTGTCAAAATACCTGGCAAAATGATCTCTCCTGGAAAGCCAATCGTTAGGACTGCCGGAAAAGATGACTTCCCCTTCTGAAAGTTCCCATAACTCGTCTGCAAGGAGCACAAAAGCGGGATGATTATCAGCCACCACGATGGAATAGCCCTCTGCCATTAAACGTTCAAATAGAATGAGAAGCTTTTCCACGTCTTTTAAATGAAGCCCAACGGTAGGCACATCAAAAAGAAGAAGCTTGCTTTTTTCGCGCTTAAGAAGGAGCCTGGCAAGTCTTAAGCGCTGACGCTCACCCCCAGAAAGACTTGCAAGCTCTTGGCCAAGAATCAAGTAGCCAAGCCCAACTTCAGCAAGTAAAGAAAGCCTTTCTACCAAGGATGGCACTCTGGCAAAAAAAGAAAATGCTTCGTCAACAGTGAGCGACAAAACTTCGTGGATGTTTAACCCACGGTACCTTATTTCAAGCACATCGCGTCTGAATCTGGTTCCCAGGCATTCTTCACAAACAGCCCACAGGGAAGGAAGGTAAGGAATTTTTACTTCATATTTTCCCTGCCCTTTGCACAAAGGGCAGCGCCCCTCTTTGGCAAAAAAACTAAAATGCGAGGGCTTAAGCCCTCTGGCGCGGGCTTCTTTGGTGGCTGCGAAAAGCTCTCTTAACGGGCGCAAAGCCTCGATATAGCTTGCTACAATGCTTTCTCTTCCCCGGGCCTCTGCAGGCGTAATAAAATTTGCTAAAGGGCTCCTGGCAAGTTCCTTAAGAAGAGATGTTTTCCCTGCCCCTGAAGGTCCACAAAGGCAGGTAAGCCCGCCTTGTATAATTTTTTTTCCACAAACCTCCAGGTATTTCTTGGCCGCTATTTTTCTGCGCGAAAGTCTTTTCTTGCCAGAAAGAAAACTCCCGGTGGGAAGCTCTGCTCGCCTTGCGAGTTCTTCAGGAGGGCCGACAAAAAGAATTTCTCCGCCTTCTTTACCAGCCCCTGGCCCCATCTCCACCACCACATCCGCCGCGGTTATAAAAAAGGGATCATGTTCCACTAAAATCACGGTATTGCCCTGAGCGACAAGCTCCCGGAAAAGAAAAAGAAGCCTTTCTTTTTCAAAAGGCGAAAGACCCACCCCAGGCTCGTCAAATACATAAAGGCAACCAGAGAGCCTTTCTCCAAAAAACGCAGCGACCCTTAGGCGCTGAAGCTCGCCCAAAGAAAGCCTGGTAGCAGGACGGAAAAGTTCAAGATGCTCCAGGCCTAAATCAAGAAGTGCACGCAGCCGCGGGGCAATTTCGGTAAAAAGCCCTTCAAAAACCCGGGCCTTTTGCCCTGAAAACGAACACTGGGACAAAAAGCTATCCAGTTCTGCAAGAGGCCTTTGGCAAAGCTCAACGAAGTTTTTTCCATTAACAAAAACATTTTGCGCTTCTTTTTTGAGGCGAGCGCCCTGGCAAATCGGACAAATTTGACCTTCTTTTTCTCCCAAACCTTTGCAATGGGGACAGGCACCAAGCGGATGATTAAAAGAAAAAGACTCAGGCCGAATTTCCGGAATACGTGCCCCACAAAACGGACAAAGTTCCCCCCGAGTTAGCCTAAGTTCTTTTTCCCCTTTAAAGGCCTTTAACCAGATAAGCCCACGTGTCAGGGAAAGCCCAAGACGTAAAGCCTCTTCAAGGCGACTTTTAGCGTCTTCTTTAAGCACCAGGCGATCCACCAGCACCGCAAGCTCCCTCAGATCCTGAGGAAGTCCTTCTTCTGTAGTGTCTATCAAACGGCCGGAAACATAAAACCGAAAAAAACCCTGAGAGGTAAGATAAGAAACAGCTTCTTTGCCAACATTGAAAAGCGGCGCAAGCACAAGAAGCTTTTCATTCTCTGGGAAAAAAGAAAAAATGTCATCAAGCATTTCCTGTAGCGTAAAGCTCGCCACCATTTGGCCACAGGATTCACAGCGAAAGCTTCCTAGCTCCGCAAAAAGCACCCGCAAAAAATTCAAAATCCCGCTAAGGGTGCCCACGGTGGAGCGCGGCGAAGGCGTAGGAACCTTTTGAGGAAGTCCCACTGCAGGGGGAAGACCCTCTGCCGCGTCAAGGGGCGGAGCTTCCCCAAAAAAGGCCTGGGGTTCAGAGACCTTGAGCATGGAAAGATAGCGCCTGCGCGCTTCCTGGCAGATGGTATCAAAGGCCAGACTTGACTTGCCAGAACCAGAAACCCCGGTAACACAAATAAGAGCCCTTTCCGGTAGCTCAAGGGATACGTTTTTTAAGTTGTGAATCTTGGCCCCTTTTATGCGCATCATGTTCTATGTTTTAAGATAAACCCCTTGAGAAATCAAAGGGTTGCGTCTAAGCTTTGTGCCAAGACGTAAGCGGAGGCGGAAAATGTATTTTCAGGACGTAATCAAAACCCTTAACAAGTTCTGGGCAGAAAAGGGTTGCCTTATCCTGCAACCTTATGACATGGAAGTAGGCGCGGGGACTTTCCATCCAGCCACTTTTCTGCGTTCTCTGGGGCCTGAGCCCTGGAAGGCAGCCTACGTACAACCCTCCCGCCGCCCTACAGACGGCCGCTATGGAGAAAACCCAAACCGCCTGCAGCACTACTATCAGTATCAGGTGGTCATTAAACCTTCGCCAGACAATATTCAGGAGCTCTACCTTCAAAGCCTTGAGGCCTTTGGCCTTGATCTTCGTAACCACGACGTGCGCTTTGTAGAAGACGACTGGGAGTCCCCTACCCTGGGAGCATGGGGCCTTGGCTGGGAAGTCTGGCTTGATGGCATGGAAATCACCCAGTTCACCTATTTCCAGCAGGTGGGAGGCTTTGACTGCTACCCGGTAACCGTGGAAATAACCTACGGCCTTGAACGGCTAACCATGTATCTCCAGGGCGTTGACAACGTCTTTGAACTTGCCTGGAATGAACATGTTAAATACGGCGAAGTGCATCACCGCGGTGAGGTGGAATATTCCATCTACAATTTCGAAGCCGCAGATGTAGACATGCTGCGTAATCTTTTCGATGCCTGGGAAAAAGAAGGATTTCGCATCCTGGACGAAGGCCTGGCGCTACCTGGCTATGATTGTTGCATAAAATGCTCGCATATTTTCAATCTCCTTGATGCCCGCAAGGCCCTTTCTGTGGCAGAGCGCACCACGTACATCGCAAGAGTGCGGGCCCTTGCCAAAAAATCTGCTGAAGTTTGGCTTAAAAATCCCCTAAAAGGTGAGCAAAATGGCTAAAGATTTGCTTTTTGAAATTGGCACCGAAGAGCTTCCGGCAAGGTTTATAGACCCTGCTCTCAAGGCCTTAAAAGACCTGGCCAAAGCTGAGTTTGAAAGGCTCTCCCTTTCTTTTGGGGGTATAAAAACCCTTGGCACCCCCCGGCGGCTTACCCTTTACGTGGCTGAACTTTCTGACAAACAGCCAGATAGAACCGAAGAAATCATGGGACCCCCTAAACAAGCTGCCTTTGACCAAGAAGGAAACCCTACCAAAGCAGCCCTTGGTTTTGCTCAGAAACAGGGAGTTTCCGTAGAAGAACTCAAAATAAAGCAAACGCCCAAAGGCGAATACGTATACGTGCAGAAAAAAGTTCCCGGAGAAGAAACCATCAAGCTCTTGCCCAAGGTGCTGGAAAAGCTTGTGACAGAGCTTCCTTTTCCCAAGACCATGCGTTGGGGGGCTTATCGTTTGCGTTTTGCAAGACCCATTCGCTGGTTTTTAGCTCTTTATGGAAAGCAAATTGTCCCCTTTGAGATAGCAGGACTTAAGGCTAGCAACGTCACCTATGGACATAGGTTCATGGCGCCCAACCCTATTGAAATCGAAGATTTTGTGGGCTATGTGCGTAAGCTCCGTGAGGCCTTTGTCATTGTTGAGCCAGAAGAAAGACTTGCGCGCACCAAAGACGAAATAACCGACGCAGCCCTTGATGTTTCCGCAAAAGTGCTGGAAGATGTCGAACTTCTTCACGAAAATGCCAACCTAATAGAGTTCCCCTATGCCACCCTGGGAAGCTTTGACGAAAAGTTTTTGGCACTACCAAGGCCGGTGCTCATCACTGCTATGAGGGAACACCAGCGATATTTTGCCGTGGTGAACGAAAAAGGCGAACTCCTTCCCCATTTCATCGCAGTAAACAACACCAGGCCCGAAGACCCTTCGCTTCTTAAGGCAGGGCATGAAAGAGTTCTTCGCGCACGCCTTGAAGACGCAAGTTTTTACTTTGAACGCGACAAAAAAATCCCGCTGGAAGAACGAGTGAAAGAACTTGCCCACGTGGGATATCATGCTGAACTTGGAAGTCTTTACGACAAAACTAAGCGCATGGAAGCGCTTTCTGCCTGGCTCGCCCGGGAGTTTGCTCCAGACAAAGTCGAACTTGCTTTAAGGGCTGCCCACCTTGCCAAGGCGGACCTCGTAACCGAACTTGTCCAGGAATTTTCAAGCCTGCAGGGAATCATGGGCAAGGAATACGCCCTTCTTTCAGGAGAACCTGAAGAAGTAGCCCAGGCCATCTACGAACACTACCTGCCAACTACTTCAGGCGGAGAGCTTCCCCAAAGCATTTTGGGAGCTATCGTAGCCCTAGCAGATAAAATGGACACCCTTTGTGCGTTTTTTGGAATTGGAGAAAAACCAACGGGCGCCACAGATCCCTTTGGCCTGCGCCGTGCAGCTTACGGTATCATCGAAATAATCCTTGATAAGGAACTTCACCTATCTCTTTCTGCATTCATAAACGAAGCCCTTAAGCTGCTTGAGGAAAAATTAAAACTCCCCAGGGAAGAGATTCACCAAGAAGTTAAGCAGTTCATAGGAAAACGCTTTGAAGGGAGCCTTGCTGCGCGAGGTTTTCGCGAGGACATTATCAAGGCGGTCATGGCTACTGGTTTTGACGACCTGGTAGATGCCCTCAATAGGGCTTCTGCCCTTAAAAAAGTCTATGAAAGTAAGGACTTTCCTGAACTTGCCGTGGCTTTTAAGCGTGTCATGAACATGGTGAAAAAGTTAGACTCCCGCCTTCCTTTTCAGGAAAAATTCCTGGTAGAAGAGGCCGAACAAAAACTCTACGAAAGCTACCTTGCGGTAAAAGAAGAAACCATGCCGCTTATTGAAGCCGGCAAATACGAAGAAGCCTTGCGCGGGTTTATCAAGCTCAAGGAGCCCATAGACTTCTTTTTTGACAAAGTCTTCGTGATGGTTGAGGATGAGGCCCTGAAAAACAACAGGCTTGGCCTTCTTCAGCGCATTGCTGAGCTATTTCTCTCAGTGGCTGACCTCTCCCATCTTCGCGAGGAGGCGGGATAAGGGTTTTTTAACAGGAAAAAATAACCAGATTGCTTCATAAGTTTATGTGTATTATTTTGAATACAAAGCATACAACGCACAACCGTAAGGGATCCCATAGCAAACCTTAAAAGTGTTTTGTAAAGGTCTCAAAAACTACAAAGGACGGAGGCAGTTAAAATGCCCATTACGGTGCGTCTTCCTAGAGAGGTAGAGGAAAGGATTGATCGGCTAGCCAGGCTTACAGGGCGCACCAAGAGTTATTATTTGAGGGAGCTGATCCTGAAAGGGCTTGATGACCTTGAGGATTACTATCTTGCGGCTGAAGTTTTAGAAAAGATAAAGAAAGGCGAAGAGCCGACTTTCTCTTTAGACAAAGCGGAGAAAGAACTTGGGCTGGAAGATTGAAATTTCCCGTTCGGCTCTGAAAGTTTTGAAAAGACTTGATCCCCAGGAAGCAAAACGCATCAGGGATTTTCTGAGAAATCTCAAAGAGTTAAAAGATCCCCGCCTTAAAGGAAAACCTTTGAAGGGACCTTTAGGAGAATTTTGGCGTTATCGTGTGGGAGACTATCGTATCATTTGTGATATCCAAGATGATAGATTAGTGGTACTCGTGTTGAGAATAGGCCACCGACGAGAAATATACCGTTTTAATAGTTGAACATAAATATTTCAGGTAAAGCTTAAGGTGAATTCCTCTCAGTGGCTGACCTCTCCCATCTTCGCGAGGAGGCGGGATAAAATTTGACACTTGAATTAAAATCAATATCTTTATGTTTAAATAAAAGAAGTAGGGACAAAAAATGTTAAGATTAAGCAAAAAAGGGAAAGAATTAGTGCTTGTAATGGATGATGATCTAGCAAAGAAGCTTCAAATTGATATTGATACCCCTTTTGATATTTTTACAGACGGAGAAGTTATCATTATTCATCCTATTCGAGATACTTCTCGTCAACAAAAATTCGAAAAAGCTTTAGAAAAAATTAACCAAAAATACGCCCGCGCCCTCAAACACCTAGCTGAATAATGACTTATTACTTCCTAACACTTGGTGAAGTATTACGTATCCATTCTGATCAAATAAAAAGATATGGAGGGGCACCAGGTCTCCGTGACTTAAATCTCTTGAAGTCCGCTATAGAGGTACCAAAAGCAGGGTTTGGTAAAAAACTATTCCATGAAGACATATTCGACATGGCTGCGGCGTACATTTTCCACATTATCAAAAATCATCCCTTTGTGGACGGGAATAAAAGAACAGGAGTTGTTTGTGCCTTAGTTTTTTTGGAAATGCACGGAATAGAAATTGATATGAACGAAGATGATTTAGTAGATTTGGCTTTAAAGGTAGCGGAAGGGAAAATCGAGAAAACAACAATTAGAACTATTTTGCAAAAACACGCGGTAACAAATTCTCTCAGTGGCTGACCTCTCCCATCTTCGCGAGGAGGCGGGATAAAACAAACTGGATGTACTTGCGGAGATCTGGACCAAATTTGTCAAGATCTGTTTCGGTTTCCTGGGAAATTTCTTTGCGCAGGAGCTCAAGCCCGCTGCGAAAGTAAGTTATAAAATAGTCGTATTCTGCCTCAGTGGGCTCTCTTTCTAAAAAATCCTCAAGGATGATGCGCCCAAGGGCCAGAAAAATCTCGCGCTCTAAGTCTTCGGCCTCCTCAGGAGATATTTTTTTATAGGTGGAAGAAGATGCTAATAAAAGCGTTTGAGAAAAGCCAATAAGTGCGTCTTGATATTGCTCGCGGGTAAGGGTTACCCCTTTTTCTTGCATCATTTTGGCAAATTTTTCCACAAGAAGATAAGCCTCTTCCCAGATTTCCCGGGCAAGTGTTTCTGGAGAGGCTTTAAATGCGTTTTTTTCCATCAAATTTTCCTATATCAAGGACTTTTTTCTGTGTCAAAACTTATCTTAGTTTGTAAGAGTTTTTCTACAAAGGTTGGGACAATTTTGGTTGCTGGTCCATAATGATGCTCATGGAAATAATCCGCCATGGCAGATGGCTCAAGGTTTAACTCCACACAATAAGCCCCAGCTTTTCGGGCCACCACCACAAAACCTGCAGCAGGATAAACCGTACCTGAAGTGCCTATAGCGACGAATAAATCGCATTCATTAAGGGCGCTATAAATTTTTTCTAAAAAAAGAGGCGTCTCGCCAAACCAGACCACATGGGGCCTTAGGCCACCTGATTTCCCACAGGAAGGACAAGGATTATCCACAAAGATATCGCCTTCTTCCCGAAAAATAGCTCCGCAATGTTCACAGCGGACTTTTAAAAGCTCACCATGCATGTGGATTAAATTTTTGCTGCCAGCCCGCTCGTGAAGGTCATCAACGTTTTGGGTAACCAAAAGCACCTTCCCTGGGTATTCCTTTTCAAGGCGCGCCAGGGCAAAATGGGCCGCATTGGGCTCAACTTTGAGCAAATCTTTTTTGCGCTTGTTATAAAAATCAAGCACAAAAGCGGGATTTTTGCGAAAAGCTTGAGGGGTCGCTACATCTTCAAGGCGATACTTTTCCCAGAGCCCGCCCTTGTCACGAAAGGTCTGTATCCCTGATTCAGCAGAAATTCCAGCCCCAGTCAAAATAACAATGTTTTTTGGTCTCATAAAAGCCCCTTTAACAATTCTGGAATTTCTGCAAGGCTAGAAACAGTATAATCAGGAAACGCCTCAGCCTTGGGTGTGGCCCCAAAAGTATCACGCCCAGGGCGTCTTACCCAGCAGGTTGTCCAGCCTCTTTGGCGTGCGGGAGCTACGTCGTGAAAAAGGCTTTGGGCCACGTGAAAGATCTCCTGGGGTGCAGAGGAAAATTTCTTTTCTGCCAGAGCAAAAATTTCAGGATATGGCTTGTAGCACCTAGCCTCATAGGCGGTTACCAATTCATCAAAAGAAGCCCCTATCTGCTCAAGGCTTTTTTCAAGCAAATCAGGGTCGATGTTTGAAATAATCGCGATTTTGAATCCCTGAGACTTTAGGCTTAAAAGGGCGGCTTTTACCTCGGGAAAAGGCTTCCAAGAAGGCAGCGTTCGCCAAAACAATTCTTTCATTTCCTTAGTGACCGTAAGGCCAAATGTTTGAAACATGCCCTGGGCAACTTCTTCAAGCACCAGACGATAAGGCTTCCAGGTCTTTTCTGCAAGACTCTCAAGCCTGGCATAAAGGCGCAGAATTTCTCTCTCGGTAGGTGAACTTTGGAGCATGGCAAGATAGGGACTTAGCGCAGAAATTATCCCTTTTTCCCAGTCGATCAAGGTGCCGTAACAATCAAAGCTTACCCACTTAAAGCGCATGAAATTTTATTTCCTCCAGGTCGTCTTGATAGCATAGGATTACTTCTAGGCCGAAATTTTCTAGCTCTTCCACTAAAAAATCCACCTCTGCTACCCTTATGGGACTTCCTTCAGAGTGCGCCGGAATCTTAACTAAAATCCTTGGTGGATAAACACTTACCACCTCTGCCTCTATGCGAAAGCCTGGCGGAAGCCCTTTTAAAGACTCCCGAAAAAACTTCTGAGTTAAAAGACGTAGATCTTTTTCGGTACGGGCTTTTTGAAAACGTTTTTGCCACTCATTCACTCTTTAAGTGTGGGGCAAAATCTTTTAATACGCAAGCTTTACAACAAAGTTTTTAAAACTTAATTTCCCATAAGGAGCAGCCATGGCCACGATAAAAATCCTTGGCACAGCTGGAGCTAGATTCGTTGTTGCCAAGCAACTGCGTTCTTCTGCAGGCACCTATATTGAACATGACGGCACTCGTATTGTGCTTGATCCAGGCCCTGGCACCCTGGTGGCCATGGCCAAACAAAAACCCCGTTTGGCAGTAGAAAAACTATCTGGCATAATCCTTACCCACGCCCATCTTGACCACTCAAACGACGTAAACATTTTGATCGACGGCCTAACCGAAGGAGGGCTGAAACGCCGTGGTGTTCTTTTTGCCCCGCGGGAATGCCTGCAAGGCGAAAGCGCCGTGGTTTTAAAATACCTGCGGCCTTATCTCAAAGAGATAAGAATCCTTGAAGCAGAAAAAGAATACAAACTGGGGAACATCCCGTTCCGGACTTCCTGCCGGCATTACCACACCGCAGAAACTTACGGCCTTGTCTTTAAGTTTGGCAAAAAACAGGTCGGCTTTTTGGTAGATACTTTGTTCTTCCCAGGGCTTTTGAAGTCCTATGAGGGCTGTGACATCCTGATTTTAAATGTGGTGCGCTACAAGCCACATCCCTCACCAAATGTACAACATTTGTGTCTAAGAGACGCAGAAGAAATCCTGAGCAAACTAAGGCCTGAGAAAGCCATCCTCACACATTTCGGCATGACTATGCTTCAGGCAAGGCCCAACCAGGTAGCATCAAAACTTTCCCGCAAGCTCAGGCTTGACGTGGTAGCAGCCTACGACGGCATGAGTATTGAGGTATGATTATCGACAAGGTGTCCTCGCAAGGCGACTTGTACGCCCGTGCGATCTCATGGGATTGCTTCGGCACGTCGTGTCTTGCAATGACCATGAAAAAGAACTCTCGCTCGCAATGATCCTAACATTGGTCATCGCGAGGCAAGCGAAAGCTTGCCGTGGCGATCCCTGCCCGAATACAGTGAGGGAGCTAGATTGCTTCGCTCACTACGTTCGCTCGCAATGACGGATCAAAACGGCGCTCGCAATGGGTGTCAACGGCACTGCCGAAGGCCTTATAGCAAAATAACTTCTAGGAACTAGGCGCTGATTTACGCTTGACATGGACGAGGAAAGGATAAAAAATAAAAGTAATGATTTTAATCAGGAGTAAGTCATGGAAGCCCTAGCAAAGATTACTTCTAAGGGACAGGTTACCATTCCCAAGAAAATGCGGGAGCTTCTGGGAACGAATGTGGTGCGTTTTAGGGTTGAGAAGGGAAAAATTATCCTTGAACCGGTGAGGGATGTGGGGGGGATATTCAAAAAATATGTCAAAAAGCCTCTTTATCATGAGAAAGAGCGCGAAATCGCCTGGCAAAAAGTAGCGGATGAGTACCGTGACCTTCCCTGATACCAACGTCATTTTACGCTACCTTTTGGCTGATGTTGAGGAACAGTACCAAGAAATTCGGCCTTTCTTTGAAGCCTTGAAACAAGGCCATCAGAAAGCCGTTATTCTCTCGGAAGTTTTGCTGGAGACCTTTTATGTTCTCACCAAGACCTACGGTGTTCCTGCCATAGAAGCCGCGGAAGCGCTGAAAGATCTCCTGCTTTATAAAGGCGTAGTCAACCGAAATAAGAAGCTATTGCTCGAAGCCTTTAATCTCTTTCTTGAAGCTAAAGGGCTCAGTTTGCTCGATTGTTTCCTGTGCATAAAAGCACGAAAACAGAAAGGACAACTTTTGACCTTTGACCAACGGTTGCAACAGAGATGTCTTCAATTCGAATAATCGAATAATAAGAACTTTGAAATATTCGCCAACAATCTCTTTGGAGCAAAGAGAACGGACCCTTCCTGGTAAAAGATCTTTTGGCGAAAAGCAAACTAATTGCATAAATCCATTTCGGTTGTTATTTTTTAGGTGTCTTTGCCCCCGTAGCTCAGGCGGATAGAGCACGAGATTCCTAATCTCGGTGTCGCAGGTTCGAGTCCTGCCGGGGGCATGTTTTAAAATCCCTCTTGGAGACCTTTGCCCTCTTGTTTCTTACTTCGTAAAAGTTTAAGTTTAGCCCCCAAAGGAGGGCATTATGGTCACGCTTTTAGATTACGGCGCAGGGAACGTAAGAAGCGTAGTTAACGCCATTGAAAGACTGGGATATCAAGTAAAATTCGTTAAATCTCCTGAAGACATCCTCACTGCAGAAAAGTTAGTATTCCCCGGGGTTGGAAATTTTTCCTCCCTTATCGAAACCCTTCGCAAAAAAGAATATTTTGAACCGCTAAGAAGATATCTTCAGGAAAATAGGCCATTTTTGGGTATTTGCCTTGGGCTTCAGGCCTTGTTTGAAAAATCTGAAGAAGCCCCAGGAGTCTCAGGCCTTGGGGTCTTTAAGGGATATGTTAAGCGTTTTGACCCCGGGCTTTCTGTGCCACACATTGGCTGGAACGGCATAAAAGTAAAAAAGCCTTCAAAACTCTTTTATGGCTTAACCGGAGAAGAAAAGTTTTATTTCGTGCACTCATACCACGTGGTACCTGAAGAACACGATATTATCCTCTGCACCACGGATTATGGCTACGAGTTCGTAAGTGCCATCAAAAAGGGAAATATCTTGGCAACCCAGTTTCATCCTGAAAAAAGCGGCCAGGCAGGCTTAAAGATACTTAAAAACTTCCTTGCTGATAATGTCGAAGAGGTTATCCCTGAAAACTGCCCCTCAAAGACAAGGCTTGCCAAGCGCATTGTGGCCTGCCTTGACGTGCGCACCAATGACGAAGGTGATCTTGTTGTTACTAAAGGTGACCAGTACGACGTGCGTGAAGCTGGCCGGGTGCGTAATCTGGGTAAACCCGTTGACCTTGCCAGGCGTTATTACACCGAAGGGGCAGACGAAATAACCTTTCTCAACATTACCGGCTTTCGCGATTTTCCCTTAAAAGACCTGCCCATGCTAGAGGTGCTTAAGCTTACCTCGCAAAACGTTTTTGTCCCTTTGACCATAGGTGGTGGTATCAGGGACTTTATGGACCGTGACGGACGCTTTTACTCTGCCCTTGAAGTGGCTGCTGCCTATTTCCGCTCAGGAGCAGATAAAGTCTCCATTGGAAGTGACGCCGTGCTAATTGTTGAAGATTACTTGCGCACCGGAAAAGCCACTGGCAAGAGCTCAATCGAAACAATTTCAAAAGTTTACGGGGCCCAGGCCGTGGTAATCTCTATTGATCCCCGCAGGGTCTATGTGGATTCGCCTTCCAAGACCAACCACCCGGTTATTGAAACGGAAATCCCCGGGCCAAATGGTGAAAAATATTGCTGGTTTCAATGCACCATCAAAGGCGGCCGGGAAGGACGAGATGTAGATGCCATCACTCTTGCCCAGGTTTGTGAAAAACTTGGGGCCGGAGAGATACTTCTTAACAGTATTGACCGCGATGGCACTAACCTTGGCTTTGATATTGAGCTGATAAAGACTGTTAAAGAAGCTGTCTCTATCCCGGTGATTGCTTCAAGTGGTGCAGGATCCCCAGAACATTTCTACGAAGTCTTCACTAAAACAGACGTAGAAGCCGCCCTTGCCGCAGGGATTTTTCACCGTAAAGAAGTCTCTATTGAAGAAGTAAAGAAATACTTAAAAGACCGCGGAGTTGAAATAAGACCTGTTTTTAAAGAAGAGCTCCTTTAAAAAACAGCCTCTGCCGGCACCACCGGGCCTTCGCTGCATACGTGCAAAAAGCCTTTTTCTTTGCGCGCCACTGTGCAGCCAAGGCACATGCCCAGACCACAGGCCATGTGAGCTTCAAGGGACACATACGCCTTGGTATTAAAGTGCCGGGCAACTTCTGCTACCGCAGAAAGCATCGGCATGGGCCCGCAGGCATAGACGATTCCCTTACCATCCTGAGAAAGATAGGTTTGAAGAAGGTCGGTTACCAAGCCTTTTGCGCCTTTTGAGCCGTCTTCAGTAGAAATTTTTAGGGGAATGTTTAAGCTTTCGAACTCTTCAAGGCAAAGCAGGTCTCCCTCTCCCCGGGCACCATAAAAAAGTACGACCTTGCGCCCGACTTCCAAAAGCCTTTTGGCGAAAAAAAGAAAAGGCGCTATGCCAATTCCCCCAGCTACTAAAAGTGCAGGGGCATTTTCTTCAACAGGAAATCCCCGCCCAAGCGGCCCCAAAACTTCGATTAAATCCCCTGGCTTTTTTTGGGCAAGAAGCGTTGTCCCCCTTCCACGAACCTGGAAAAGAATTTTCAAAAGGCCAGGGGCTGCGTCATGGATAGAAAAGGGCCTGGCAAGTAGAGGATCAAAGGCTGGCCAGGCCCTTAACATCACAAACTGCCCCGGCTGGGCAGGGGCAAGGTCTCCTGCCAGGGTGAGCAACACATAGCCAGGGGCTATTTCTTCTTTAGCTTTAACCAAAAACGGCTTCATAGGTCTTTTTTCTCAAGAAAATAACAAAATCCTACTAACATAGCGGCAAAAACTAGTGCTGCCAAAAGGGGATGTACAGAAAGCAACTCAGGAATACGCACCTTTCCCATGGCTCCTATCCCATAAACATGGGCTTTCCACCAATCATAAGTATGAGCAAAGGCTATCGCCCCACATATTCCCCCTAAAATACCAAAAAAGGCGTCAATAGCACCTTCAGCCAAAGCTCCCGTGGATGTCCCCGGACAATACCCCAAAAGCGCCCAACCTAGGCCGAAAATAATCCCGCCAATAAAATTAGCCATGGCGTAAGTTGGCTTGACAGCGTAAGAAATAACTCCAAACTGAGCCAGAAGGTTAACCCCTATGGTGCCAACGGTAACCGCTGCCAAAAGGTATTTGAGCACGGTGAAGTCTTTCAAAAGCAAAAGACCAACTTGCTTGTTAAAGCGAATGATGCGCGTGCGCTGAAAGATATATCCCCAGACTATCCCGGCTACTAATCCCATGAAAAGTTCCATGTTATCCCCTCCGCTTCCTGTAAAGAATTAAAGCCAGAGGAATTCCCCCTGCGAAAAACCCGGCTATACTTATAAAACTCGACAGAGAAAGTTGGGACATCCCCGAAAGTCCATGCCCACTTGGGCACCCCCCGGTAAGCCTTGCCCCATAGACCAGGAGGAAACCTCCGATAAAGGCCATAAAAGCGCGCAGGGCTGGTTTGTCGCCAAAGGCAGCACGAAAGCGTTCATGGGTCATGCGCACGCGAAATTCGTTATTTTTAACAGCAGCAGCAAAAGCCCCCAAAGGCACCCCAACAAACACCAGCACCAACTTCCAATCAACCTTTGGCTTGTATTTTTGGTAATAGGAAAGGGTCTTAACCGCATCGGGATTTACGGCATTTTCCACCAAAGACGCCACCCGGACAAAGGCCGTCGAAGCCCCTAAGAATTTGGTCTTACCAAGAAGATAAGTAGTTGCAAGAACCCAGGTTATTAACAAAAGTCCTGTTAAAACCCCGCCAAAGTACGGGGACCAACCATTTCTCATAAACTCCTCCTAGAAAAATTTCTTTATTGCCTGGGCCACTTGTTCAGGCGGTGTGATAATTAGTTCCGCCCCCAGTTGCCTTTGCAAGAAATAATCATCAGTGCGGTAATTTTCATATAAATTTTGTCGGGTAATCAAACGCATGTGGGCGTAAAAATAAGGCGGATTCTCCAAAAGTGCAGGCAAAAACAGGGTAAAATTGAAAGTTCCATAGCCAAGGGCGTTATATCCTTTCAAAACAGCACTAACCCCACGGGCAAGATCCCAGATGTCTTCGGTGGTAATCTCAAAAAGGCCGCGAGCTCCTTCGATAACGGCAAGGACTTCATTGCCCCCTAAAGGGGCAAAACTGGTAATGAAAACTACCCGGCCGTACTGCCCGATAAATCGTTTTCCTTCTTCTTTTTCCGTGGCGCACAGTTCTTCCCAAAAATTCTTACCGTGGCGCAAAAAATACGCCTGGCTTTTTTTAAGAAGCTCGTTTTGCCTGGGAAAGGCTTCTTTATTTGCCACTGCCTGAAAATGAGGATGCACCAAGCTTGCTCCTGCGGGAAGCAGGTAATTAGCACAAAGGAGCCCAAAATTAAGCCCAGGGTCTTTTTCTGCGATAAGGCGCAAAAATTCTATGCCAAGCGAAAGCCCATCTGCCAAAATCTCAGGTGAAAATTCGTCTATTTTGCGAAAATGGGCCTCACCCACGGCAATAACAGCGTGTCTTGGGGCGGTAGGGAAAAGATTCGGAAAAAGGGTGCACTCTCCTTTGACAAGCCGGCCTTCTTCTAAAAAATCTTCAGGATACTTGGGAGTTATCTCCCGCACCTTAGGCGGGCACATAAAACAATTTTCTTTGCTCGCTTCGGCAAGCTTTTTTACTAACTCCCAATCCTGGGCCCCAAAAAAGAGACGGGCTTTATCTTCAAGGGCAGGGTTAAACACTGCAAAATGATCAAGCAAGGGATCAAACCTTACCTCTACCTCCTGAGGCTCGGGCATAAAATTGTTAAGAGGATTATGAAAGGTCTTGATGTGTTTTTCTGAACGGAATATTACCGCCATGGCCCCCTCCTATAAGGCTTTTGTTTTAATATGGGGTTTTGTGCTACCCAAGGCAATAGCTAAGCTTGCCAAAAAAGAAGCTCAAGGGGCTTTCCTGGGAAAGGCAGCCTTCGCACCAAACGAAGGGGTAAGTCGTTGGTTGGCCAGGGTTCCACGTCTTTGCGCCAGAGATAATAGGCCTCTTTTGCCTGGCACAAATGCGCTGCGTGTGTCACAAATTTGGCCACACTTCCGTAGCCACGCCCTATGGCCACCGGGACTTTGAGGCTAAAAGATTCAAACCCAAGGTGACATTTAAGGGCATAGGCTTTTTCAAGCCCAAGTTTCTGGATAAGCTCGCGCATAAAGGCCACCCGCGGAGCATAGGCTTCCACCAGGTAAACCGTAAGGTCAGGGCGTGCAATTTTTACGATAAACCCAGGAAATCCTGCCCCGGTGCCAAGATCAGCACATATAGCCTTCTCGGGTAAATGGCCTGCCAAAAAAAGGGCATCAAGCACAGGGCCTTCTATCAAGTCGCGTCGAGTTTTGGCAGCAGTGAGTTTTAAAGAAGCTGCCTGGGCTTGAAAAGCAGAAAGATAAATTTTTAAAGGTGCCCAAAATTTGTCTAAATCAAAAGGCAAAGCAAGCTCTTTAATCCTTGTGGCAAGAATTGTTCTGGCTTCGTCCCAGGTCAAATCTTCCCTAGGATTCATTTGCTTGGCCAGATTTTTTAAGAGCCGCATTCACAAAGGAAACGAACAAAGGATGCGGATCCATAGGCTTTGACTTAAACTCCGGATGAAACTGGCACCCCAGAAACCAAGGGTGAAGTTCTCTTGGCAACTCAATTATTTCAACCAGCTCATTATCCGGCGAGACCCCGCTAATTACCAGGCCTTTTTCCGTTAAAATATCACGATACTCGTTGTTAAATTCGTAACGATGGCGATGGCGTTCAAAGATTTCGTCTTTTTGATAGGCTTCTTTGGCAATGGTTCCGTCTATCAAGCGGCAGGGATAGGCCCCAAGACGCATGGTCCCGCCTTTTTCGGTGGTTTCATCGCGCACTTCCACCCGCTGCGTGCGATAATTAAACCACTCACGCATAAGGTAAATGACAGGATGAGGAGTCTCGGGGTTGAATTCTGTGGAATCCGCCTGGGCAAGCCCGGCCACGTGTCTTGCAAACTCAATTACCGAAAGCTGCATACCTAGACAAATACCGAAATACGGAAGCTTATTTTCTCTTGCGTGCTTAATAGCAAGAATTTTTCCTTCGATTCCACGTGAGCCAAAACCTCCTGGGACCAAAACAGCATGCACTCCGTTGAGAAGCTCTGCTATGTTTTCTTGGGTAATTTCTTCTGAATCGATATAGCGGATATTTACTTTGGTGCGCGAAGGAATCCCCCCATGGACCAGGGCTTCATGTAAGGACTTATAGGAGTCTTTGAGATGAACATATTTACCCACCACTGCGATGGTAACCTCGTGCTTTGGGTTTTTAAGGCGCCAGACCAGCTCTTCCCAGGCTGTTAAGCGCGGCTCACGGGTCCAGATATTGAGAAGTTCGATTATTTTTTCGTCAAGCTTTTCTTTGTGGAAAATAAGAGGAATCTCATAGATACACTCTACGTCTTTGGCCGTGATAACCGCGTCTTCATCCACGTTACAAAAAAGCGCGATCTTTTTCTTGACCTCAGGGGGCAAAAAGCGCTCGGTGCGACAAAGCAAGATATCAGGCTGGATACCTATGGCGCGCAATTCTTTAACACTGTGTTGTGTGGGCTTGGTTTTCAGTTCGCCAGCGGTTTTTATGTAGGGAACATAAGTAAGGTGGATGTAAAGGGTGTTTTCCCGGCCAAGGTCATAACGCAACTGCCTGATGGCCTCAAGAAAAGGCAGTCCTTCAATGTCTCCCACCGTACCGCCAATTTCGATAATGGCGATATCAACATCGCTTCCTGCAAGCTGAAGAATAGAGGCCTTTATTTCATCGGTGATATGGGGGATAATTTGAACCGTACCCCCGAGATAATCCCCTCGGCGTTCTTTCATTATGACCGAATAATAGATTTTTCCTGAGGTGAAGTTGTTTTTCTGCCCCATCTTGGCCGAAGTAAAGCGCTCATAGTGGCCGAGATCCAGGTCTGTTTCCGTGCCATCGTCGGTTACGTAAACCTCGCCATGCTGAAAGGGGTTCATGGTGCCGGGATCAACGTTGATGTAAGGGTCAAGTTTCTGAAGGGTCACGGTAAGGCCACGGGCCTCAAGAAGGGTTCCAATGGCAGCCGCAGCAAGGCCTTTGCCAAGGGAGGACAAAACACCACCTGTAACAAAGATGAACTTAGTGTGCAGTTTGTGTTTGCGCGCCATTTTTTGCTCCTTTGGGACTAGTCAAATTGACCTCTGCCAAAATACGCCCTGAAATTGCCGAACGCAATTGGATTTTTTTAAGTTTTTCAAAAGATAGGTTGGTCGGCAAGCTATAAACAAAAGTGGCCCCAGAGAAGCGGCCCAGTTCTCGTCCTATTCCTTCTTTATCAAACAGGATCACGATAGTCTTTTCAGGGGGAGCGTCTTTAAGCCTGATAACAAGCACCTGGGAGCCATCACCTCGTTTTTTAAAAATGGCCTCACCAGCAATGCCGTTTAAAGGAGCGATGGGAAATCTAGCCAATTCAACTGTTTGGGACCGCTGGGCCCGCAAGGAGATAAAGTAAAGAATTACTACCAAAAACAAAAAATAGATAAGAGTTCGCGAAATGCCTCTCACGTCATCTCAATATAACAAACTTTTGCCACTTACGAGAAGGCAATTTTTCGCCTGTCCCCATATCGAATCAAGTCTTTAGATGAAAAGTCCGAAATAAAGCAGAAAAAAGGAGTCCCTTTGCTTGCCAAAACTTATGCTGCTTCCCTTTGGGGAATAGACGCCAAGCCCGTTGAAGTAGAAGTTGACATCTCTTACGGGCTACCAGGTTTTTCCCTGGTAGGGCTTCCCCAGGGCGCGGTGAAAGAAAGCAAAGAGCGCCTGCGCGCAGCCTTTAAAAACTCAGGGTTTGATTTCCCTGACCAAAAAATCACGGTAAACCTTGCCCCTGCTGACCTTAAAAAAGAAGGAAGTGGTTTTGATCTCCCCATTGCCATAGCTCTGTTGGTTTCCATGAGACGTCTTCCCCAGGAAGCCGCAGGAAAGTTTCTTTATCTTGGCGAACTGTCCCTTGAAGGCACCCTTAAGAAAGTAAGGGGAGCCCTTCCCGTAGCCCTTCTTGCCAGAGAAATGGGGCTTACACTTCTTTGCCCGCTAGAAAACGCCCGTGAAGCAGCCCTGGTCAAAGGGCTTAGTATTTTTCCCGCTAAAAACCTGGGTCAGGCTGCAGCCTTTATCCTGGGTCAGGAAGAACCTCCCGCGGTAGAAGAAATGCTTCCGCAAAAAGACGAAAAGCTCCTTGATCTTGCGGACATTATAGGCCAGGAGCAGGGCAAAAGGGCTCTTGAGATAGCCGCAGCCGGAGGCCATAACGTGCTTTTTGTAGGGCCGCCAGGCGCAGGAAAAAGCATGCTTGCAAAGCGACTCCCAAGCATTTTACCCGGGCTTTCCTACGAAGAGGCTCTTGAAACCACAAGGATTTACAGCGTAGCCGGACTCCTTACTGAAGAACAGCCCATCCTCTGGCAAAGGCCCTTTCGCGCGCCGCATCACACCGTCTCAGATGCCGGTCTAATAGGTGGTGGTAACCCGCCAGGTCCAGGGGAAATTTCCCTGGCCCACAACGGGGTGCTATTCCTGGATGAGCTTCCTGAATTTCGTAGAAACGCCCTTGAAGCCCTGAGACAACCCCTTGAAGAAGGGGTTATTACGGTTTCGCGCTCAAACGCCTCGCTAACTTATCCGGCCAAGTTTATCTTGCTTTCCGCTATGAATCCCTGTCGTTGCGGTTATTACGGAGACAAACGCAAAGCCTGCCAGTGCACCCCGCAGGAGGTTCGCCGCTACCGGCAAAAAATCTCAGGCCCTCTTCTAGACCGCATTGATCTCCAGCTTGAAATCCCTGCCGTAGAGATAAAAGAACTCTCTCAGGCGAAAAAAGGCGAAAATTCGTCCACGGTGCGCCAGAGGGTGCTCTCCGCACGCAAAATTCAGGAAAAACGCTTTGGCACCCCGGGGAAACTAAACGCCCACATGGGAGCAAGTGAAATCAGAAAATTTTGCCCGCTAAGCGCCAAAGACCAAAGCCTTCTTGAGAAGGCCTCTGAGAGACTCAATCTCTCAGCCCGGGCCTATCATCGCGTTTTAAAAATCGCCCGCACTATCGCAGACCTTGAAGGCGTAGCAAATATTGCCAGCCATCATTTGCTTGAGGCCCTGCAGTACCGGTTTTTTGACCGGCCCTTGTGGTGAGGGCTTGCTGTTGTTAAAAAGAAGCTATGGACCTTTCTGTTCAAATCGGGCCTTTAATGCTAAAAAACCCGGTGCTACTTGCTTCAGGCACCTGGGGGTTTGGAGAAAAACTAAAAAACTATATCAACTTAGGCTCTCTGGGCGGCCTGGTCTCCAAAGGCATTTCTTTTGAGCCCCGCGAAGGGAACCCCCCGCCAAGGCTGGCAGAGACCCCCTGTGGCCTGATTAACGCCATTGGCCTTGAAAACCCCGGTGTAAAAGCCTTTAAAAAATACATCCTCCCAGAGATGCTTTCCTGGCAAACTCCGATACTGGTAAATATCTTTGGGGAAAATATCGAAGAGTTCCTCAAGGTAGCAGAAGAACTAAAGCATGAGCCCGTAGCAGGATTTGAACTAAACGTATCATGCCCTAACGTGGCTAAAGGGGGGCTTTCTTTTGGGCACGATCCTGAAGCCGTTAAAAACCTGGTTAGTGAGCTACGCCTTTTTTACAAAGGCTTTCTCGTAGTCAAACTCCCACCGGTGGGGCCTGTTTTCAAAGTAGCAGAAGCAGCATTGAACGCAGGGGCTCACGCTTTGACCGTGGCCAATACCTACCCTGCCCTTGCTGTTGACCTTTTGCACAGAAAGCCTGCTCTTGCTCGCGGAAGTGGAGGGCTTTCCGGCCCAGCCATAAAGCCCCTTACCCTGAAACTTGTTTATGATCTCTACAGGCAATTCAAAGCCCCTATAATTGGCTGTGGTGGCATTGTGTCAGGCAAGGACGCCCTTGAATACATTGCCTGTGGAGCCAAGGCTGTACAGGTAGGCACAGCTACTTTACTTGATCCTGAAAACCCAAAGCGCATTCTCCAGGAAATCGCCGAAGAGTTACAAAAACTTCAAGAAACTAAAATTAGCTCACTTTATGCGGCGCTTCACTTGACGGATAACAAAGACAAAGCTAAGTAAAAGATATGTTTTCTATTAAAAAAGCAATATTTTTGATAAGCCTGACTTTTTTGTTAGGTGGTTGTGTTGCCCAACAACAGGACATAGAAACCTTAAACGCAGACATTTACACCCTTAACACCCGCCTGGACTCCTTTGAAAACCGCCTTTCGGCCCTTGAAAAAGAAGTCGCTCGGCTTTCCCAAGAATGGAAGGCCTGGCAAAAGAAGATGGAAAAACAAACCCAGGCCCACCAGGAAAGGCTTGCAGCGCGTCAGGCAGAACTTGCCCAGGAGTTCGAAAAACTCCAGGCTGAACAACTGCGCATGAGCGGCCAACTTGAGCAGCTTTCATATCTCCGCGAACAAGATCAAGAGCTTTTTCAAGAGTTTCAAAACGAGGTTTTAAATCGCCTGCAAAAAATCGAACAACAAATAACTCCTAAAAAACAAAAGAAAAAAACAGCAACTACTCCTAAAACGACTCCAGATGACCTTTACAAAAAAGGCCTTGATCTTTTCCGCAAGCGCCAATACGAAGACGCCCAAGCTGTTTTCGAAGAATATTTACGCCGCTACCCCAAAGGCAAAAGGGCTCCCAACGCCCTTTTCTGGATCGGGGAATGCCTTTACCAGCGCAAACTTTACGAAGAGGCCATTCTTCAGTACCAAAAAGTCATTGATGAATTTCCTAAAAGCCCGAAGGTGCCAGCAGCGCTGCTTAAGCAGGGACTTTCTTTTCTACGCCTAGGGGATACCGAAGCTGCCGCCATTGTCTTCAAAAAATTGGTCCGCCAGTATCCCCGCACCGAACAAGCAAGAATAGCCCGAAAATACTTAGCTAAGCTTGATAAAAAATAGCTTGATAAGAAAAACAGCTTTTCTCATTTTTTTTGTCCTTTTTTTGGCCCAGAGCACCTGGGCTGCGCTAAAAGTAGGCGTGGTTCTTCCCCTTTCAGGAAAAGACGCCCAGGCTGGGCAAGAATTGCAACTCTGGATTACGGACCTGAGCAGGTATTTCGCTAAAAAAGGCGTTTACTTTGAACTTTTCTTTTTTGATTCCCAGGGAAACCCTTATCGCATTAAAAAAGTCGTAGAAAACGCCTTTTTTAAGCGCATTGATGTTCTTATTGGTCCGTTTACGGGATCCTGTGCAGGGCCTTTGGTCAAAGAGGCCAAATCTCTAAATATTCCGGTGATCATCACCGCAGGGGAAATAAATCCCATAAAATTTTTACGCAACCCATTAGGGCCCGTTTTTCGTACCGGTATTTCTACCCGTGCCGCAGTCAAAGTACTTTATCATTGTTTACAAAAACAAGGCATTCACCGCATAGGTCTTCTTCTTACCAAAGACCCTATTGGTCAAGAGGGAGAAAAATGGCTTACCGCCTACGCCACGGAACACGCCATTAAAATTACCAAAAAACGCTATTTTGGGGTCTCTGATACCGACGTTAGCTACCACCTGGAACAAATGCTTGACTGTGAAGCTGTAGTGTGCTGGGCGCCACCCAGGTCTTGCGCTAATGTAGCCCGCAATGTTTTCCGGCAAGGATACAAAATTCCTATTTATTTTCCTCATTTTGTAGCAGACGAACCATTTCTGCGTGAAAATCAAAATCTCTACGCCTTTCCCTTTGTGGGAGCGGCGTTTCTCACCCCTGACAAATTCCCCGGGGATAAAAACATCTTGAACTTATGGCTAACCTTTCACTCAGCCTTTGGAATACCGTACAGAGCTTCTTTTGCCTCCTATGCCGATGCCCTTATCTTTTTAACCCATGCGGTAAAAAAAGGCGGATATAGACACTGGCTTAGGGAACTTGACAAGCTAGGGCTTGTCAAAGGTTTAACAGGACTTTACTTTCTATCAACAGACGATCATTACGGGCTTATTGCTCCCAGCGCGGGAGTTTTTAGCTATGACGGTTTCAATTATGAAGCTGTGTGCAAACCCCAAAGAGGAATATTTTAAGCGGAGGAACCAAAAATGGCGGTAATCCAAATCCTTTGGAGTGAAGGTCTTGAACGTTTAAGACGTCAAATGCACGCCTACATCGCCGAAGCGATATTCTGCCATTTTAGGTGTTTACCCTTGCAAGAATCCTGGATTCCGCCTGTTGATATTTTTGAAAACCCCAATGCCTTAATTGTTATGGTTACCTGTCCGGGAGCTAAAAGAGATAGCCTTGAAATTCGCCTGGATGGCCGTTTTTTATACGTGAAAGGTTACCGTTATCTTCCCTTAAGGGGCTCTCGTATCTATCAACTAGAAGGTGAATATGGCCCTTTTGAACGCTTAATTCGGTTGCCTTTTCCCGTAAGCGCCCAGGGCGCAGAGGCCCTTTTTGAAGACGGCATTTTAAAAATTCTGCTACCCAAACAGGGCCATTGAGTCTAGCGCTTCGATTATCTCTTCTGCCGCTATTTCTTGCATACAGCGGGTTGTGTCACAGGTTCTTTGAAAGCAGGGCACACAGGGCAGCTTCTTTTGTATCACCCTGTGCCTTTCACCCAAAGGCCCTGTGCGCCAGGGGGCCGTGGGCCCAAAAAGGGCCACCACCGGCTTGTTCAGCGCCGCTGCAAGATGCATGGGACCGGTATCTACCGAGACTACCAGGGTGGCCTGAGAGATAATGCTTGCCAACTCAAGAAGAGAGGTCTTGCCACAAAGGGAAAGGCCCTCTCCTTTGGCCAGAATCTTTGCCACATAGGACTTATCCGCCGCACTCCCTACAAACACCGGAGCGAGGCCCTTTTGCGTGAGCAAAAGGGAAAGCTCCTGCCAGCCGGATATGGTCCAGTGTTTTGTTTGCCAGCGCGTGCAAGGGATCAAAACCGCAAACTTTTCGGGAAGGGCAAATTTTTGCGCAAGCCCCTTAAAAGGCGGAAAAGGGGGAAAGACAAAGTCAATGTGGTTGGTCTCAAGGCCCAAAATATTCAAAGTAGACAGATACCGGCGCACGGCATGTTCATCCGGGCTATAGGGGGCGAGTTTTACGTTGTAAAAAAAAGTGCTTGCCTCACGATGATTGGCAAAACCGATTTTGTAGCGTGCCCGACTTAAGCCGGCCACCACCCCGCTTTTAAGTAAACCCTGCAAATCAATTACCACGTCATAGGTTTTAGCCCGGATTTCTCTCACAAGGGAGTAAGTTTCACGAATAGCCGCAAAATCCCTGGCCTTTAGCCTTTTTAATAGACGCTTACGCGGCCAGACAATAAGCCTTGAAAGATAAGGATGTCCGCGCAGGAGGGCTTCGTTTTCTTCTTCAACAACCCAATCCACCTCTGCCCCGGCACCTTTTAGCACCGAAAGCACAGGCAAAGAATGAATAACATCTCCCAGGGATGAAAGTTTGATAATAAGTACCTTCATGATTGCAAAATACGTTTGGCAGCGTCCAGAAGATCACGGGCAATGATATCAGGCTCAAGGCCTATCTCAGGGAGCTTTTTTTCTAGCTCTTCCCGGCCATAGCCTGTTAAGACCAAGACCCCTTTGGCCCCAATGTTTCGTGCAAGCAAAAGGTCAAGATACCGGTCTCCGATCACGTAAGATTTTTTAAGATCAAGCCCGAGCTCCTTGGCAGCCCTTTCCACAAGCCCTGTCTTTGGTTTACGACAGGAGCAATGGTCATCGGGATGATGGGGGCAATAATAAATGGCGTCTATCCTGGCCCCATGCGCAGCCAAGTCTTTACACATTTTCTGGTGAATCTTTTGCAACGTCTCTTCAGTAAAATACCCCCTGGCCAGGCCGCTCTGGTTAGTAATCACTACCACGGCAAAACCAGCCTGGTTAAACAAACGGATCGCTTCTCCTGCCCCGGGGATGAGCTTAAACTCTTCTGGCGAAGAAAGATAATTTACCTCTTCGTTGATAGTGCCGTCTCTATCCAAAAACACCGCAGGTCTCATGAAACTACCTCTTGGCAGGCCTGAAGCACCTGGGAGACTTGAATTTTTTCGAAACACTCGTAACCGCGTTTACAGGTACGGGAAAAACAGGGGCTACAAGAAACGTTGGCAGAGACCACCCGCGCCTTGGGATTAATGGGCCCGCTGGCCTCAGGGCTTGTGGAACCAAAAATGGCTACCTGAGGGACTTTAAGCGCCGCAGCCACGTGCATAAGCCCGGAGTCGTTACTGACAAAAAGATCAAGCAGAGAAATAACCGCAGAAGAGGTGGCCAAATCTAAAAGGCCACAAAGATTTCGGCTCCGGGGCAAATCTTTAGTGATTTCTTCCCCAGCAGGGGCTTCTTCCTTGCTTCCCAAAACCAGCACCGAAAAGCCAAGGCGCCTAAGATGAAAAGCAAGGGCCCGGTAGCGGGAAACAGGCCATTTTTTGGCCGGGCCAAAGGCCGCCCCTGGCGCAAGCCCCACCCAGGGCCTGGGCAGGTTTGAAAGAAAAAGCCTGGCCCTTTCTTTGGCCTTTTCTGGCAAAAAAAGCCGATAATCTCGCTCTTTTATCTCAAAGCCAAGCTTTTCAATGAGATGCAGATAATAATCCCGCTGATGTATAGGGTTTTCTGGCTTTTTAACGGCATGGGTCAAAAAAAGCCGCCTGGCATCGGTATTGTATCCTGCTCTTGCCTTTAGCCCGGCCAAAAAGAAAAGAAGGGCCGAAGAAAGGGAATTTGGAAGCAAAATCCCGGCTTCGTAGCGACCTTTTAGCTCTTTGGCCAAAGAAAAAAGGCGCTTATTGCCAGGCAAAAGGGGGTAGGCTTTTTCAAGCTTTGGACACGCGGCAAAAAGCCCAAGCACATGGGGACGGCCTATAAGGGCAATTCCATCAAAATAATGGGAAAGGGTGGCCAGCACCGGCGAGGCCATTACCGCATCGCCAATCCAGTTGGGAAGTCTCAGCAGTATTTTCCCTTTTTTGGGGAACTCTTTAGACATGGAATGAAAAGATACAGCCCTTTAAAGGAGGTGAAAAGTCATCTTTTGCGAGCCCGCCATTCGAGATAGAGCCACAAAATCCCCACGAAAATACCAATGGCAAGCATCTCAAGTAAAAAATCTTTCATAAGACGAATTTTAAACCTTTGTCACACAAAAACAATTAATTTATGTTAATTATTAATTTGAGACCTTTGCAAAATTGATCAGTATTGCAAGCACAGCCGCAAGGGATCCGTTCCCATTTTTCGGAACGAAAAACAGGAACGGATCCTTGAATGGGCCTAAAGAAAAGATGTTTTGCAAAGGTCCTGTCTTATTTTTTCAAACTGAAAAGAAAAAAACATGAAGAAATTTACTTTAATCCTTTTAATATTTTTGCTTGCAGGGGAATATTCTTACGCTAGTTTTTGGGAAAGTTTCCAAAAATTATTGGAAACCCCTTCTCAAAAAACACAAAACAAACTTTCAGATTCTGAAGTAAGAAAAGGCCTACAAGAGGCGTTAACCCTAGCTTTAAAAAGGGCAGTTTCCAAAGCGAGTCAGGAAGGTGGTTTCCTCAACAATCCCGATATCCGTATCCCCTTGCCTCCTAAGCTTGCACGAGTTGCAAATTTTTTGCGCAAATATGGCCTAAGAAGCCAGGTAGAAGCTTTTGAAGCAAGCATGAATCACGCAGCGGAAAGGGCGGCGAAGGAAGCTTTTCCTGTGTTCCTAAAAGCCGTTAAAGACCTTACGTTAAAAGATGTCAAAAACCTTCTTTATGGCGGAGATCATGCGGTGACTGAGTATTTTCGCCAAAAAACATGGGATGATCTTTATGTGAAATTTCAACCAATTGTGAAAGAAAACTTAGATAAAGTGGGCGTTACCAGAAAATATCAGGAGATTATTTCTGATAGCCTGGTAAGCACTTATCTCAAAAACACAGACCTAGAACTTGATCACTATGTTACCCAAAAAAGCCTAGAAGGGCTTTTCAAGCTTTTGGCCGAAGAGGAAAAACGCATCCGTCAGGACCCTGCCGCACGCACCACTGCGCTTCTCAAAAAAGTGTTCAGCTCCCTTAGCAAAAACACAAAATAAACATCAAGAGACCTCTGCAAAATTGTCGAGGTCAGTATTGCAAGCACAACCGCAAGGGATCCGTTCCCATTTTTCGGAACGGAAAACAGGAACGGATCCTTGAATGGGCCTTAAGAAAAGATGTTTTGCAAAGGTCTCTTTTTCTTAAGTCCCATGTAGTTAGCTTACAACACTGACTTTGCAAAATTGCAAAGGTTTCATCAAAAATATTGGCCTAGAATTTTTTTCAAGGTTATTATAGCCAAAAAGCAAGGAGCACTGTATGTCGTCATATACACTCACAGACCGTGTGCGTGAGTTAAGCAAGCCTTTTTTAATTCCCATAGCGGACTTTTTGGCCCGCTTAAAAATACCTCCCAACGCCGTTTCTTTGGCCGGTTTTCTGGGTTGCGTGGCCACGGGCATTGCCCTTGGGCTTGGCTACTTTCGCCTGGCAGGATTATTACTCCTTATTTTTGGCCCCCTTGACGCTATTGACGGTCTTTTGGCCCGCAGGTCAGGCAAAAAATCAACCTTTGGGGCATTTTTTGACTCCACCCTTGATCGCTATGCGGAAATAGCTATCTTTGGCGGCTTTATCTTTTATGCCTTTCAAATCGGCCACATGCTTTTGGGCCTGGCCGCCTTTTTGGCACTGTGTGGCTCGCTCATGGTAAGCTATACCCGAGCGCGCGCTGAGGCCCTTGGCATAGAATGTAAAGTAGGGCTCCTTACCAGGTTCGAACGCCTGGCCATTTTAACCGCAGGGCTTTTGCTTGAATGGTTCTTGCCAGTGCTTATTTTCATTGCGTTTTTTGCCAATCTCACCGCTTTACAACGCATAATCCATGTCTGGCGCGCCACAAAAAGCTGAACCAGGCACCCTTTACGTGGTGGCCACCCCCCTAGGGAACCTGAGCGACATAACCCTAAGGGCCTTAGACATATTGCGCACCGTTGATATCATCGCTTCAGAAGATACGCGCACTACCTTAAAACTCTTAAACGCATACGACATAAAAGGCCCGACCCTTTGGGCTTATCACGAACACAACGAAAGAGAAAAAGCCTCAAAACTTATAGCAAAACTCCTTGAAGGCAAAAGCATCGCCCTGGTAAGTGAAGCGGGAACCCCGGGAATCTCTGACCCAGGGTCCCACCTTGTAAAACTTGCCCATGAAAATGATCTTCCTGTGCGTCCTATCCCAGGGCCTTCGGCGATTGCCTGCGCTTTAAGTGTAAGTGGCCTTGAGCTTAAGGCAGGCTTTCTTTTTCTCGGTTTTTTGCCAAACAAAAAAGGGGACAGGCAAAAAATTTTAAACGAGATAAAAAACGAAACACGGCCGATTCTTTGCTATGAATCCCCCCATCGCCTGCTGGCAACACTTAAAGACGCCCTTGAAATCCTTGGCCCGAGAAAAGTCTTTATGGCCAGAGAAATGACCAAAAAATTCGAAGAATATTTCTGGACAGACATTCCCTCGCTCTTGGCCAAGTACAAAGAAAATAAACCCCGAGGGGAATTTACTTTAATCTTTGAAGGGGCCTTATTAGAAAAACAAAAAAGCGCAAAAGAAATCGAAAGGGTTTTAAAAACCTTGCTTGAAGAGGGACTTAGCATAAAGGAAGCTTCTTCTCGCCTGGCCGAAGATTTTGGAATCTCAAAAAAGGAAGCTTACCAGTTTGCTCTTAAACTTAAGAAGTCTCTTTGAGCAACTCTTCTACTTCAGCAAAAAAGGCCGGAAGGATTTCTTCTTCTCTTACTTTTTTAATAATTTGCCCTTTGCGAAAGATAAGCCCCACGCCTTTTCCGCCAGCAAGGCCAATATCTGCTTCGCGGGCCTCCCCTGGGCCATTTACCACACATCCCATTACGGCAAGTTTTATGGGAGCCTTTATCTTGCGGGCATATTTTTCTACTTCTTCGGCAATGGAGAAGAGGTCAATTTCGCAACGCCCACAGGTGGGGCAAGAAATAATCTCTGCCCCACGGTTACGCAGGCCCACCGCCCGCAAAATTTCATAGGCCACGTGAATCTCTTCTTCAGGATCTCTGGTCAGGGAAACTCTGATAGTATCCCCTATGCCTTCTGAGAGTAAAAGGCCAAGGGCAAAAGCGCTTTTTACGGTCCCGGGGATAAGCCCCCCTGCTTCGGTTACCCCTAAATGCAACGGGAAATCACTTTTTTCCGCAAAAAGGCGATAAGCCTCTATCGTGGTCCAGACATCAGAAGACTTAAGCGAGACTTTTAGGTTTTCAAAGCCAAGGTCTCCCACGATAAAATCAAGATGGCGCAAGGCGCTTTCCACCAAGGCATGGGGCTTTGGCCCTCCGTATTTGCGTAATAGATCCTTTTCAAGGGAGCCGGCGTTAACACCTACGCGCACACAGGCCCCGGTTTCTTTGGCGGCTTCTATGACCTTCCTTACGTTATCAAGGCCTTTGATATTTCCGGGATTTATGCGCAAACCATCTGCCCCTGCGCGCAGGGCCGCGATAGCAAGGCGCCAATCAAAATGGATGTCTGCAATGAGAGGGATATTTATTTGGGGCTTTATTTTGCTAATGGCCTTGGCAGCTTCTTCATCAGGCACAGCTACCCGAATAATTTCGCAACCAACTTCTTCCAGGCGTTTTATCTGGGCCAAAGTCGCCTTAACATTGCGGGTATCAGTATTAGTCATAGACTGCACCACAACGGGACGACCGCCGCCAATAGGCACCTCACCCACCCAAATTGTTCTGGTCTTTTTCCTGGCAAATTTCTTCATTTCTGTTACAAATTTGGTTGCAGAGGTTTTTCTTTGATTATAACATCTTTTAGCCTATTTATAATGTGCGGTACTAATCCAATTATGGAGGGCCGTTTTGAATCTGATACAGGCCAAAACAAAGGCCAAACGCTACGTAAAATTGGTACCAAGGCTTTTAAAATTACTTTTAAAGCTACTGAAAGACCCACGTGTTCCTGCGAAGGATAAAACCATCCTTGCCGCTGCGGTTGTCTATCTCATGAATCCTATGGATTTTATACCGGACATGATCCCATTTTTCGGCATGGTAGATGATTTGTATCTCGTAGGGCTTGCTTTGCTGCGTCTCTTATACCACACAGACGAACAGGTTCTTAGGGACAACTGGGACGGCGAAGAAGATATCGTTGAGCTCATAAAAAGCATCGTGGAGGTGGGGGCAAAACTTTTGCCTCCAAGGGTCCGCGAAGCTGTTTTAGGAAGTTTCGAAAAAAATTCGTAGCGCTTTGATAGAAAAAGGATTAAAGAAACCCTTGATTAGGGACGTAATGCGCTCTAATTTTGGGCTGTAACAGTTTTGTAAAAATTTCGAGGGGGGACGGAAATGTCAGAGAAAAAAGTCAAGCTGGCAGTAGCAGGAGTCGGAAACTGTGCCAGCTCACTTATCCAAGGGATTTATTATTACAAAGAAAAGGGACTTGATACCACTCAAGGCGTAATGTTTCCTGATATTGGCGGCTACGCCCCCTGGGACATCGAAGTTGTAGCTGCCTGGGATATAGACGAACGCAAAGTCGGAAAAGACGTATCCGAAGCCATTTTTGCCCCTCCCAATTGCACCACGATTTTTTACCGTGATGTGCCCAAAATGGGGGTAAAGGTGCGCAAGGGTAAAGTCCTTGATGGATGCGCACCTCACATGAAAGAATATCCCCCGGAAAAATCATTCGTACTCTCTCAGGAAAAAGAAGACGAGCTTGATGATGTGGTAGCAGTCTTAAAAGAAACCGGGGCGGATGTCTTGATAAACTATGTCCCCGTTGGCTCTGAACAGGCTGCCAGGTTTTACGCTGAAGCCTGCCTTAAAGCAGGCGTTGCCTTTGTCAACGCCATGCCCACTTTTATCGTTTCTGATGAATGGGGCAAACGATTTGAAGAAGCAGGGATCCCTGCGGTAGGCGACGATATCAAGAGCCAGGTAGGCGCAACTATCGTCCACCGCGTCCTGACCAAACTTATGGTGGACAGGGGCGTACCGGTTAAACGCTCTTACCAGGTTAACTTTGGAGGCAACACCGACTTTCTCAATATGCTTGCCCGGGAAAGGCTAAATACCAAGAAAATTTCTAAAACCGAAGCGGTAACCTCTCTTCTCCCGTATGACATTGGTTCGGACAATATCCACATTGGCCCTTCTGACTGGATTCCCTGGTTGAAAGACAACAAGATTGCCTATATTCGCCTTGAGGGAGAACTTTTTGGCGGCGTGCCCATGTACATTGAGCTAAAACTAAGCGTTGAAGACTCTCCGAACTCTGCAGGCTCAGCCATGGACGCTATTCGTTGTGCCAAGCTTGCTAAAGACCGCGGCATTTCCGGTCCTCTTCTTTCTATCTCAGCTTACACGATGAAACATCCTCCTAAGCAATTCCCTGATGACATTGCCAGACAAATGGTTATCGAGTTTATCGAAGGAAAACGCGAAAGATAGGAGGCCTTATGTTTTCTTTCTCTGAAAGATTGGCCAAACTTCCGCCTTATCTCTTTGTTGAGCTTGACCGCATGAAGGCCGAGGTCAAGGCCAAAGGTGTTGACGTTATCGACTTAGGGGTGGGGGATCCAGACCTCCCTACCCCGTCTCATATTGTTCAGGCAGCGATTGAAGCGGTAAAAAAGCCTGAGAATCATCATTATCCCTCAAGTGCGGGGATGCTTGCTTTTAGGGAAGCTGCGGCTAATTGGTTCAAAAACCGCTTTGGGGTGGAAGTTGATCCTCAAAAAGAAGTAGTCACGCTTATCGGCTCAAAAGAGGGTATCGCGCACTTTCCGCTGGCCTTTGTAAATCCGGGAGACGTAGTGCTTGTGCCCACCCCCGCGTATCCGGTTTATCATATCGGAACACTTTTTGCCGGTGGCGAAACATATTATCTTCCGCTTCTTCCAGAAAATAATTTTCTCCCAGACCTTGAGAGCATTCCCGAAGATGTTCTTAAGCGAGCCAAGATACTCTGGCTCAACTATCCTAATAATCCCACGGCTGCGGTGGCAGATAAGGCCTTTTTTGAAAAAGTAATCGAATTCGGCCAAAAAAATAACATTATTATCGCCCATGATGCGGCTTACACCGAACTTTTTTACGATGATTACACACCCCCTAGCATTCTAGAGGTGAAGGGAGCTAAGGAAGTTGCCATTGAGTTTCACAGCCTCTCAAAAACATATTGTATGACTGGCTGGCGTATTGCCTTTGCCGTTGGGAACGAAAAACTTATCGCTGGTCTTACCAAAGTTAAAAACAACGTTGATTCTGGAGCCTTTCAGGCAGTACAGGAAGCAGGAATCGCCGCCCTTTCTGGGGACCAAAACTGTGTAGCAGAATTTCGCAAGGTCTTTAAGGGGCGTCGTGATGTTTTAGTCGCAGGCCTTAAAGAACTTGGCTTTGAAGTGGAACCCCCAAAGGCCACTTTTTATGTTTGGGCAAAAGTACCTCAAGGTTATACTTCTCAAGACTTCGCCGCCAAACTTCTTAAAGAAGCCGGTATCGTGGTTACCCCTGGAAACGGCTTTGGAGAACCTGGCGAGGGATTTTTCCGCGTAGCCTTAACCGTTGACGAAAAGCGCCTTGAGGAGGCCATTAAACGGATAAGTGCCCTCAAGTTCTAAAAAAGGCCCTTATCGCCCTGGGCTCAAACCTGGGGGATAGATATTTCTTCTGCAAGAGGGCCCTTTGGGCCCTTAAATCTTATCCTGGTATCACTCTTAAACGCTGGTCTAACATTTATCTCACCCCTCCGGTGGGGTTTTCTTCTGCGCATGAATTTTTCAATCTGGTGGCAGAGATAGAAACATCTCTTTCTCCCTGGGCTCTTCTCTTTGTTTTGTGGCAAATCGAACTATCTCTGGGAAGGATAAGAAAAGGTTTTGTGGCCGACCGGAACATTGATTTAGATATTTTGACCTATGGAGATGAAGTCATTGATGATGGTGTTTTAAAGATTCCGCATCCGGGCCTGGCTAAGCGAGCCTTTGTGTTAATGCCTCTTAACGAATTGCAACCCTATCAAAAACATCCTATGTTAAAAAGAACTTATCGGGCTCTTTTAAAGAGTTGCCCAGAAGCCGAAAAAAAGGCAATTAAGCGTTTGGGGCCTTTATGCTTAGATTGATCCTGATCATTATTCTTATTTTGTTTATTTACGCGGTTTTGCGCTCTATCTGGCGGGACCTTCGCAAGAGCCGGCCTAAAGAAAAACCTTCAAGCCCCCTTCCTGAAGTAACCGATAAGCTTGTAAAAGACCCTGTTTGCGGGGTTTATTGCCCGCGCAAAACAGCCTACACCGCGATATGGCAAGGAAAAGTTTATTATTTTTGCAGCGAAGAGTGCCGTCAGAAGTTTTTAGGACAAAAGGGCTCGCAAGCCTCTGCCTCACGCTAGCCTTTATTTTTCCTGCTCTGGCCTTTGCAGAACTTTTTTACTACCGTGCTCCTAACGGGACCATCTGCCTGACAAATATCCCCACTAACCATGTAATCTGGCAAAAAGAAAAAAGAACACCCCACAAAAAACATCTGGACAAAGAACTCTTCGAGAAAGTTGGTTTTCACTTTGGCTTAGACCCCGAGCTTCTTAAAGCTGTTGCCAAAGCAGAGTCTAATTTCGACCCCTATGCCATTTCCCCTAAAGGGGCCAAAGGGCTTATGCAGCTCATGCCACCTACCGCCAAAGATTATGGCGTAAGGGATATTTTTGATCCAGAAGAAAACCTGTGGGCTGCCGCGGCATATCTCAAGGACCTCCTGGAAGAATTCGGCGATCTAAGACTTGCTTTGGCGGCTTATAATGCCGGGCCTGCCAAGGTCAGAAAGTACCAGGGAATCCCTCCTTACCACGAAACCAAAAGCTATGTAAATAAAGTTTTGCAAACTTATTTTTTCTATCAAAAACAAAAAAATTCTATTTTTTTCTCTTCCAGGCCTTAAAAAATGGAATGTAAAGCTTTACAATATAAGGTGTAATGCTAACATCAAAGCGGACAGCAAAGGAGGAAGCCGTGAAAATATACTTTGATCCCGACATCCCTGAAGAGTTGCAGGACGATATCAAAAACGTTGTAGAAGAACAAATAGAAGGTCCTTGCCCTTCCTGTGGGTGTGATGAAATATACGTGTCATTAATTGGCAACACCTTAGACGTTAAATGCTACGATTGTGGTGAGAGCTTTTTTGAACTGGAACTGGAAGTCGAAGAACAACAAACTGCTTAAGATTTATGGCGCTCAATGAAGGCATAGGCATTGTGAGCGTGTATGGATTCGTAGTTTTCCGCTTCCACGGTAAACCACGTAATTTCAGGATGGTCAAGTAACCTTCGGCACACCTCCCTTACTACATCCTCAACAAACATAGGATGCTCGTAAGCCCACTCGGTCACAAACTTTTCGTCTGTTCGTTTAAGCAGAGGGTAAACCGGAGAAGACCCACATTTTTCAACGATTTCTACCAACTCTTCAATCCAGATAAATTTTTTGAAACGCACTTTAACCTTGACCACGCCTCGCTGGTTATGAGCCCCAAAAGAGCTGATTTCCTTGGAGCAGGGGCAAAGGGTCATAATAGGTACATGCACTTCTAGAACAAGATCCCGCATCTCATCGCCTAAAGAACCATAAATTTTGCACTGGTATTCCATAAGTCCTTGTGCCTGAGACACCGGGGCCTTTTTTTCTATGAAAAAAGGAAAAGCCATTTCAAGGTGAGCTACTTTTGCCGCCAGGCGCTTACGCATTTCCTGTAAAATACAGATGATTTTTTTGATGTGTATCTCATGGCGGAATTCGTTAAGGATCTCCACAAAACGGCTCATGTGGGTGCCTTTAAAATGATGCGGAAGGTCAACGTACATATTGATTTCCGCCACGGTGTATTGGATGCCTTTTTTGCGATCAAGCACCGAGATAGGGTATCGAATGCCTTTTATGCCGACTTTGTCGATTTCTATACGGCGATGATCCGGAAGACTTTGAACGTCTTTAAGATTTTCCATGGGTTAAAGCAGTCTCAAGTTTTTCTGCAAGGCAAAGGGCTTTTTGGCGCACTTTACCCTGGGCATCAATTAGCGGTTTACCAGAACGCTCTAAACGAAGAAGTTCCTCATCCCGAGGGAACCATTCAAGCACCGAAACTCCCAGTTCCTTTTCTATAAAAAGAAGATCTTCTTTGTCCAGGATATTGTTTGCTACAAAGAAAATGTTTTTCACGCCGAGATCTTTGGCCATTTTAGCGATTTGCCTGGCAGTTTCTATGCTTCCCCGGTAGGGCTGAACTATTATGAGCACGGCATCAATGGCAGAAATAGTGGCACGCCCAAAGGGTTCAACACCGGCCTCAAGGTCAATAACTATGGCCTCTTTGCTTTGTAACAAAAGAAGCGAAAGGAGCCTGCGCAAAACAGTCTGCTCTGGGCAGGCACAGCCACCACCTGCCTCGCGCACCGCTCCAAGAACCATAAGCTTTAAACCGTTACGTTTTAGCATGAATTTCTCGGGGAGATCATCGACCTTGGGGTTAAGGGAATAAAAAGGCCCGTCTTTTTCGGCTCGCTGTTGTAATAAGTCCCGCATTTCGGCGATAGGGGTGATTTTTTCTGCTTCTTCAAAACCTAATAACCGTGCCAGATGCGGGCTTGGATCAGCATCTATAGCAAGGACCTGATAACCCTTCTCACAAAGGGCCTCACAAAGAAGGGTAGCAATGCTAGATTTGCCAACACCACCTTTTCCACAGATAGCTATCTTCATGTTTGGAATTATTAGCAGCTAAAAATAATGTTCGCTAGCTTTTTATTATTGGGGCACATTTTATCCGACAAAGTGTCATCGCAAGGCGACTTGTATGCCCGCGCGAACCCAGCTACACCGTCATCACGAGGCGTGCGATAGCACGCCGAAGTGATCCCACGGGATTGCTTCGCTTCGCTCGCAAGATACTTTGTCGGATAAAATGTGTTTCCATTGATATATGTTCGGAGATCCGTTCCCATTTTCGAAATGAAAAATAGGAACGGATACTTGTATATTGAATCTGTGGTAGGATTAAAACATGAAAAGAAAAAAGGCCGTTATAGATCGTACGGATCCTTGAAGCCTAAGAAATGGTGTTTTTTAAAGACTTCGGAAAAAACATACAAATAGGGGAGAAACTAAGCTAAAAAGTTATTAGGCTTTATAAAGAGCCATAAATCTTCCAGGAGCATCAAACATAATGAAGAAACTCCCCGTTGGCATTCAGAGCTTCGAAAAAATACGCACCGATCACTTTTATTACGTTGATAAGACTCCTTTTGTGAAGAAGCTCGTTGACGAAGGAGGAGGCTACTTTTTCCTCTCCCGCCCAAGGCGTTTCGGAAAAAGCCTATTCCTCGATACCCTACGCCAGGCCTTTCTGGGAAAACGTGAGCTCTTCCGCGGGCTTTTTCTAGAAGAGAACTGGGATTGGTCCAAGAAGTATCCCGTGGTCTATATTTCCTTTGGTTCCGGGGTGATTAGGTCTCGTGATGAGCTCCAATTAAAAATTGAGACAATTCTTGAAAAGAACGCCCACTTCTATAAGGAAAAGCTCTCCAAACCACTCATTTCCGACCGCTTCGATGAACTCATTTTACGTCTTAATGAAAAATATAACCAAAAAGTAGTTGTGCTTATCGACGAATACGACAAACCCATCCTGGACAATATTGACAAACCAGAGCTTGCCGTAGAGATCCGTGAAGAGCTAAAAAACTTCTACTCCGTGCTCAAAGACGCAGACCCTTATCTCAAGTTTTGCTTTCTAACCGGCGTTACCAAGTTCTCCAAAGTCTCTATCTTCTCAGGGCTCAATAACCTCAAAGACATCACCTTCCATCCTGGCTATGCCACCATCTGTGGCTACACCCAAAAAGAGTTTGAAACGACCTTTGCCGACCGATTGGAAGGAATTGATCTTTCCGAGGTGCGCCGCTGGTACAACGGCTACTCCTGGCTGGGAGAGCCTGTCTATAACCCCTTCGATATTCTGCTCTTTCTGGATGCTAAAGAGTTCAGGCCCTACTGGTTTGAAACCGGCACGCCTACTTTTCTGATTAAGCTTCTTACGGAAAGAAAGTTTTTTATCCCTGAGCTTGAGCACCTTGAAGTTGGCGAAGAACTCGTAGAAAGCTTTGAAATAGAGACGATTAAGCCCGAGACGATTCTTTTTCAGACGGGTTATCTCACCATAGAAAAAAGATACGAAATCATGCCAGGTGAGGCAGTTTACGTCTTACGCTTCCCAAATATCGAAGTGAGAAAGGCCTTCTCTGACCACCTTTTGAATTACTTTCTGGAGGACCTTTCAAAGAAAACAGCAAACAAGATACGTATGGCACGGGTTCTCAAGGCAGGAAGAGTTTCTGAGATGATGGAGGTATTTCGCGCGTTTTTTGCTTCCATACCCCACGATTGGTATCGAAAGACAGAGCTTGCGGGCTATGAGGGCTTTTACGCGAGCATTT
>NZ_ATXH01000021.1 GCF_000421585.1 Thermodesulfatator atlanticus DSM 21156 | reverse complement strand
TTATATGTGAGATATCGTAGAATTTTTTGACAAAACGCAAGTTAAAGCGGGCAAGATATTCACTGAGGCGTCGGTAATTAGGGATGTTTTTAAGGCCCAGGAGAGTAGAGCGAGCGTGGTCAGCAGCAAGCCTATCCACATCAGAAATGGCCCCATCACCGTTTGCCAGGGTATAGATGAGACTTAAAAGGATTTGCTGGTCAGAGGGGCCGCGGTTTCGCTTTTTTAGGTTAAGGGTGTTTAGGAGATGAGGGAGGCCGAGAAGATGAGAAACATGAGCCAGGAAGAAACTTCCTCCTGATGGAGTAATTTTTTCATCGGTGAAGTCAATTAGGATTTTTTTTGATATATTGTCCATGGGGCACCTCCTGGGTGAAGATATAAGTTTTGTGTTTCCTTTGAAATATAAAATAGAGGTGCCCCTTTCTCATCTCTTATCCGGAACTTAGGGCGCATTATCTAAAAAATTGGATTTCAGGGAATTTTAAGAATAAAAATGGAAATAAATATTTTTATCCTCGAATATAGCTGTAAACTTAGCCTAAATCTATAATTACAATATTTGAAATTTTTATTTGAAAAGCTACCATCTTCAGAGACCTTTGCAAAATCATCGGGATCAGTGTTGTCAGCACAAGCGCAAGGGATCTGTTCCCATTTTTCGGAACGAAAAATGGGAACGGATCCTCGAACGGGCCTTAAGATAAAGTATTTTGCAAAGGTCTCTAAAGAATATTTTAGAGAAAGCTATAAAAGTAGTCTATCATATAGATATATCAGTTTTAAAAGAGCCTCGTCAGAATAAATATTCTGGGGATGTCTTTCGGCAAGTATTTGATGAATGATTTTCTAACATTCGGGTGCACTTGACCGCCAATCCGCTGCGGCCTACGGCCTTGCTTCATTGGCGCCAGTGAGCTTGGGCGTTAGGCCTCTGGAAGGAACGTTCGTGATGGCTGAAGTTCCCAAATTTGATGAAGCGGTACTTCGTAAAATTTGCGACATACTCGGTGATACTTATACAGGGCTAACAGGCTCCGAAATCGGCCAGTTGCTACAAAATTGCGGGATAGACGACCCGTTTCCTGGCGAGACAAAACGCCGCCGATTATTTGAGGCATTATCTCGTCGTCAAAAGCAGGACCGGTGTGGAAATAACGTGGTTGCGTTTATCTATGCAGCCATGAATCCAGTGCGTTATGTGGGGAACCGTGAGCTGTTTGAAGAACGCCGTTCTTTACTCAATGAAGTGTTTGCCTTTGCAGGTTACACCTTGGGGGAAGATGGAAAATTACGGAAAATTGAGAAGGCCCACACTCTTAGTGAAGCCCAGGAGAGAGCCAGTCGCTTGAGAAAGGAGTTAATTGCCCGAAAGGTGCATCCTGATGTGTTACGGTTTTGCCGGGCAGAGCTATTGCAGGATAACTATTTCCATGCAGTGTTTGAGGCAGCCAAAAGTGTTGCTGATAAGATACGGGAGAAAACGGGGCTAACCAGTGATGGCGCGAAGCTCGTTGATGAGGCTTTCGGTGGCAAGAAGCCACTTTTGGCTTTCAATACCCTTCAAACTGAGACAGAACGAAGTGAACACACTGGTCTGATGAATTTGATGAAAGGGCTGTTTGGGGTCTTCCGCAACACTACTGCTCACGCCCCAAAAATCAAGTGGAGTATTAGCGAGCAAGATGCTTTAGATATGCTGACACTGACCTCATTGATACATCGCCGCTTGGATCAGGCTGTGTTGACACGATCTCAACGCGAGAATGCTATGAATGCCTAACACGGCGTCCAGCGGACGCGGCTGCGCCGCGCGCGAACCGTGGCGGTTTTTGGGCAAAGGCGGCTTCGCCTGCCGAGTTGGTTGGACGGTCACGCCGCGCCGCTGGCTATCGTTAGAAAATATTAATACCACAATGATCGAAAAATGTTTGGCGAGACAAGCAGTTTGAAAGTTTCGGGAAGATCCTGGAGTGAATTAGATATTCAAAATTTACCTTCTCTCAAATTGCAAAAGCAAATCCCTCGTAACCCTGAGTACTATTCTTTTTCGGGGCTGGAGCAAGTTATGGCTCTGATGGGAGACATTTAAGGTAAACTTCCTCCATTGGGTAAGGACCTATTTAATGGAGACCTATGCTTAATTGTCCAAAATACTCAAAGGGCTCCAGAAATAAAAATGTAGCATTCTTGGGGGTTCTTTAGACTTTTCGATCCTCTCCCTCAAGATGAGTTGATTTGTCTCAAGTGGTGATTACCGTAGTGGCAGGAGTGGACACTAGCGACTGAGGAGGTGGCTTATGATCGTAACGGTAAAACACTTTAAAATGCTTGCGCGGCTTGAAAAAGGCGGCCTGGAAAAAATAGAAGAGCTTACTCCCGATGACCTTGAAACTCTTTTACACCTGCGTCTCGCAGGCCTGATTACTGAAGAGGAAGAAAGTTTCGCCCTTACGAGAAGCGGGCTTTTAATCCTTGAATCTCTCAGGATGGCCGAAGAGGCGGGCGGTCTTAATTTTGACGAACTTTACGAAGGCTATCGACTGGTGGGCTCGCGCATCATTGCCATGCTCCAAGTTTGTGACAAAGCCCAAGGAAGGACGGCATTTAATCCCGAGATAGATAAAGAACTTGTTGAAAGAGGTCTTGCCAAAGAAGGGCGCTTGCTTCCTTGGGCAGAGGCCATCCTTGAGGCGTATAAAACTGCTACGGTTGAGTTCTTTGTTACACCAGCCCTTGCCCAAAGCATTTTGGCTTTGCCAGTGGGGCCAGCACGCAAGAGTTTTCTCGAACCCATCCCTGAAGAGCATATTTACCAGCTAGAGGCCCAGCGGCTTCTGACCTTTACCATCCCTGATGGGGAATTTTTCGCCTTTACCGGAGTGGGGAGCCAGCTTTGGGCTGCTTTGCGCACCGGGCTGGTCCCAGAAGTTTCTATTTCAGTAACCACTCTACGTGATCTTATAAACGGGAAACGCACCGAGGCTCTTGAAAAGATAGGCGCCCTTGATCCCCAAGGGGAGCTTACCGTGCCAGGCAAACATCTTCTGATGGCTGCTAAGCTCTTTTTTGCCCCCATTCAGGTAAATCTGTCCCTTGATCTTAGCGGCTGGAATATTTCTGTTTTGCGTGCTGTTAATGTAGCTCCGGACAAAACATCCGAAGGCCTTGAAGAATTTTTGGCTTCTCAAGATATTCGAGATTCCTTCCGCCTTAAACAAAGCCTTTATCGTTTGGAAGGCTTCAGGCTCATTGAAAGTACCCCTGAGGGCACTTACCAAATAACCCCTTATGGGGCTGAGCTCCTTAAATTAGAAGACCTTGCGCCGGTTTATGCGCAAGCGGTAATGGCTGTCACGGTGACCAGGACGGAGAATATGCCCCCAGATGACGCCTGGATAAAAAAAGCCGAAGAACAGGGGGTAATTGGTAATGGCTTTCCTACCCAAAAAGGACGATTGTTTGCTGAGATCGCCTCAAACATCGAGCGTCTGCCCGTGATAACGAAAGAAGAAATGCTCGTGTTGCGGGGTATTCCTTTGTGGCGTGGTGTAAGTGAAGAAGAGATCCTTGATTTTTATCCTGAGGATAAACACCCCAGTGTGCTTCATGCCTTGCGCAAGCTTTTGGCTTCGGGTTTGGTTGATCTTTTGCCAGGTGGTCTTTACGTGCTTACCCCTGCGGGAGAGAAAATCAAGCAGGGTCTTTCAGCGGTGCCAGGTGGAGTGGATTTTCCACTTACGCCGCATGTCTGGTACGTGTTGCTTGCGCTTCGCGAAATAGGGAGATTTTCTCCTCAGGGTCGCAAAATTAGAGTGCGCAAAGAAGATTACGACAAGTTAGAAGAAAAAATTGCCAATCTTTCCCCAGAAGCTATTGGAACAGCCCTTGAAATTGCCCGCCTTTGCCGTTACATCTCTGGGCTAGATGTTTTAGAAACAGGTGTCAACTTGCTCGAAGGCCTAGACCTGCTTAAAAACCTTAAGACAAACTGGGAAGAGATAAGGATTTACGCATGATTAAAGTTTGGCGCAAAGACCCCCGGGCGAAGCTGCCAGAGAAGGCTTCACCCGGGGCAGTTGCCTGGGATCTTTTTGCCCTTGAAGATTGCGAGATTGCCCCTGGTGAATTTTTTATGATTCCCACGGGCTTGGTAATCAAGGCGGAAAAGCCTTATGCCATGTTTGTTTTCCCGCGTTCTTCTCTTTTTCGCAAAAAAAAGCTAATTTTCCCGCACTCCGCGGGTATTATCGACTTTGACTACTGTGGAAGCCAGGACGAACTCAAAATACTGGTGGTGAACCTGGGAAAGGAGCCAGCAGTTGTTAAGGCTGGTGAGCGTATAGCGCAGCTTCTTTTTTTAAAGGCCCTTACTGACGTCACCCTTGAGGAAGTCTCTGCCCCCCCTTGTGATGATTCAAGGGGTGGATTTGGTAGCACAGGAGGTTATCACTCCAAATGATTTCCCTTGAAGCTTATCGCCAAAACTTTCTGACCCTTGCCAGGGATTTCTTTGATGAGCTTTTATCAGAAGATAAAGCCCTTTTCAGGGATACCCTTTTTCTCAGTTTTCTTGGAGCCCGGATTTGCTACGCCTCTTCAAGGCCCCTTAATCTTTTTGCTGAAGAGCGTTTCCGCCAAAAAGAAGAATTCCTGGCCTTCTTAAGCCGTTTGAAACGCTCAGGGCATGCCAGTGTGTTTGCCCATTCGCCTCTGGTGGTAAACACTTCTTTTCCAGAAGAAAAGGCGGCTCGCCTGGCACAGGTGCTTTACAAAGCCTGGTGCTCACCAAAAGACAATGCCTTGTGCCTTAACTTGCGCCATTTTGCTGAAGTCTATGATGACGAAACCTTTATGGCTATTGTGGAAGCCTCTTATGAGGCCAGTCAAAAGTGGCAAAATTTCAAGTTTTTCCACGTAAAGTTCCCCGAAGGCAAAGCAACTCTTTGCGCCAAGGGTGCTTTAAGCGAGCTGCTTGAAAAGGGGCTTCCTGAACCTCAAGGCATAAAAGCTGAGCCCGAAGTCTTTGTGATAGATGTTGCTCCCAAAGAAACAGCACCTTTTGGCTGGCTTGCAGTGGTGGTGGAAGGATTCAGCAGGCTTTTTTCGCACCAGTATGTGCGGCACACCTGGCTTAACTTTAACCAGCGTTCACACCGCTACACTCAGGTGGACCAGTTCGTTTTTCCCCCCTCTTTTGACGAAGAAGCAAACAATTTATACGAAAGTCAGATTGAAAAAGGCCTTGAGCTTTACCAAGGGCTTGTTTCCCGAGGCATAAAAAAAGAAGACGCACGTTTTGTTACGCCTCAAGGCTCAGCCACAACCGTTCTTGCCACAGGGCCTTATTTTGTGTGGGAGGATTTTGTCGAAAAACGGATCCATCCCAAAGCCCAATGGGAGATAAGGCGGCTGGCTGAGGCGTTAGCTCTTGTCTTTCGGGAGCTCAATCCTTAATTCAATAATTTCAGGGTTTTTTACCCCCCTTAAGGTGCGCAAAAAACCCTTTAGACTTTCTACCAGGGCCCTTGAAACAAAACGCGTAAGGCCAACGGGTTTGCCATCAACCAAAAGTGTTGCCGTCTCCCGCCTTGGAAGCCTGGCCATGATGAACCTTGCAATTTTAGCAGGCTCTGGCGGAAGATTTTGGTATCCTGTGGCGGTTTTGGCGCCCACTACGGCGATAAGCCCGGGAATATTTTCCTGGTAAAGGGGTGGTTCTTTCAGGTTTTCGTTCACGACTTCTATCTTGGGAACACTTCTTATGCCTTTAAAACCTTCGCAGATGACGATGTCTTCTTCTGGGAAAAAGCGTTTTATAAAATACCAGAAGGTGAAATCGTCTTTTTCAGGGGCGTAAAAACGCAAAAAACATTCTTCCTTTCCCCAGAAGGCAATTTTGGCTACGCCTTCCTGCCAGAAGCGGCTGGTGTCAGAGCGGGATTCTTCAATCCTTGGTCTTGGTTCTTTGGAAGACTTAAGCACGCCTACTTTTAGCCCCAGGGCCTTTAGTTCTTTGGCCACCTGGGTAGCAAGCGTGGTTTTTCCGCTGTTATGGCGTCCGATAAAGGCAATGGCAAATGGCATTAGATTTCCAGAGTCTCTCCGGGCTCAAGGACTTTCATTTCTACCTGCGGAGCAAAATGCTTAAGGTATTCCTGAAAGGCCTGAGGGGTGCCGGTTAACAGTGGAAAAGTTCCAAAATGCATGGGAATTACGATTTTGGGTTGCAAGAGTTCGCAGGCCTTGGCGGCTTCTCGTGGTCCCATAACGTAGTGGTCGCCAATGGGGAGCATGGCTATTTCGGGCTGATAAAGTTCACCGATAAGCTTCATGTCGTAAAAAAGCCCGGTATCTCCGGCGTGGTAAATGGTCTTGCCATTTTCAAGTTGAATAACAAATCCTGCGGCATCGCCCCCGTAAATGATGTTGTCGTCTTCCTGGATAGATGAGCTGTGAAAAGCAGGCACCATGGTGATGACAATGCCTTTGGTACGGTAGGTTCCTCCGATATTCATGCCGGTAACATTTGGGATGCCACGGGCCAAGAGATATTGCTGGATTTCGTGGATGGAAACTACTTCCGTGGCGGCTGTGCGGGCAATTTCGAAAACATTGCCCAGGTGATCACCATGGGCGTGGGTGATAAGAATTAAATCATAGGGGCCTATGTCCCTTTCTGCTGGTCTTTTGGGATTATCAAGCCAGGGGTCTATTAAAATACGGGTGCCTTCATCAGAGACTATCTTGAAGGTTGCGTGGCCGTAAAAGGTAATTTTCATTTTATTCACCTCAATGGATTCTTTTTCCGAATTTTAAGATTAAGCTTGTGTAGGCGTCAATATGAAACTTAGAGAAGCCGAAGAAAGAGACTTTGATTTTATTTGTGATGCTTCAAAGGAATTTATGATCTTTGGCCCGTATGATGAGATTATACCTTCATGGTTTCGGGACCCGTGGATAAAATGCCTTGTCCTTGAAGAGGAAAGCGAGCTTTTGGGGTTCATTATGCTTGGGCCTATGTTTTTGCCGCTTTGGCAACAGACACTTGACGTAACAGCTATTTATGTGAAGCCTACCTTGAGAAAAAGGGGCCTGGGCTTATTTTTAGTTAAAGAAGCCGAAGTGATCGCCCGAAAAAAGGGGTATCGATATTTAAGGGCCCATGTAGGCCAAGAGAACAAACCTGCATTTGAGCTCTTTAAAAAAGCAGGCTTTTCTATTAAAAAGAAGATAGAAAACTATTATCCTTCAGGTCTAACAGCAATTGAAATGCTCAAGGAGCTGAGGGGGAGAAAGGAACAATGATGAAGCCGAAAAAGATTGTTTTGAAGAAAAACACCGAGAAAAAACCGCCTGCACCGCCGCAAGTCAACTTTTTCGAAAAGATTAAGGGGCAAAAGGTCGTAATTCAGTCGCGCGCAGGCACACGCTACGAAGGCACCTTCGAAGCGTACAAAGATGGCTTCTTTTGGCTTAAAAACGCAATTATCGTCGGTAATGAATTTAAAGCAGAGACAGAACTAGTCGCTATAGATCGTGGCCAGACCGCACATCTCCATCTTTATCCCACAAAAGTAGAAAAAGCTTCCCAAGAGGGCTAAGCCTTTTTCTCTTTTTTGGTGCTCTTTTTATCCAGAGAGCATGAAGGAGACATTCAAGTTGGTACTCCTAGCTTGGGCAGGAGAAGCCTATTTATGGCTATCCAGCCCACCACTACCAATACTATGGCGATGATTTCACCCATTTAGTGCTCCTTTATAAAGGCCAAGGCCTTTTTAATGCGTTTGATAACGGTTTCTTTGCCAAGGATGTCCATTATTTCGAAAAGTCCCGGGCTTACCGTGCGCCCCGTAAGGGCTACCCGCACGGGTTGGGCTACGTGCTTTAGTTTGAGCTGGTGCTTTTCCGCAAGACCCCTAAAGAGATCTTCCAGGGCCTTCTCTTCAAAAGCTGGCATTCCCTCAAGGGCCTTGACTATTTCTTCGAGCACCGGTGCTATTTCTGGCTTTAAAAACTTTTTGGCGGCTTTTTCTTCGTAAGTTATTTCATCTACAAAATAAAAGCGCATCATTTCCGCCATTTCTTTAAGGGTGCGGGCCCTTGGCTTAACACTTTCTACGGCCTTTAAGAACTTTTCGTCAGCTGGGTTTTTTATTTCAACGCCAAGTTTGGCTAAAAAGGGAACCACCAGTTCGGCCAAACGGTGGGTGTCTTCCTGGCGAATGTAGTGGGCATTGAGCGCCAGCAATTTGTCAGGATCAAACCTCGCAGGGGATTTAGAAATACGCGCAAGGTCAAATTTTTCGATCATTTCCTCTAAGGAGAAAATTTCCTGGTCACCATAGGACCAGCCTAGTCTTACCAGATAGTTACGCATGGCCTGGGGCAGGTATCCTTCATCACGGTAGGCGAGAATTGATTGCGCCCCGTGGCGCTTAGAAAGCCTTGTTCCGTCTGGGCCAAGGATCATAGGAACATGGGCATACTTAGGGGGTTTGGCACCAAGGGCCTCGAAGAGGAGGATTTGCTTGGGCGTATTTGAAAGATGATCATCTCCGCGGATGACATGGGTAATGCCCATGGTTAAGTCGTCGATTACCACGGCGAACTGATAAGTGGGGACACCGTCAGGACGCATTATGACAAAGTCATCAAGCTCGCGATGATCAAAAGCCACCGGGCCTCTGATAAGGTCTTCTACAACAGTGGTGCCTACTTCCGGGCACCTGAAGCGTAAGACTCGTCCTGGGCCAGGGCCCAGGCCCTTTTCCCGACAGGTGCCGTCATATTTTGGTTTGCGGCCTTCGGCCAGGGCTTGTTTGCGTTTTTGCTCAAGAACTTCCGGGCTGCATTCGCAATAATAGGCCTTGCCTTCTTCTAAAAGCTTGCGGGCAAACTCAGCATAGACATCAAGACGTTTGCTCTGAAAATAAGGGCCTTCGTCCCAAAAAAGTTCGAGCCACTCAAGGGCCTCTTTTATGGAATCAACGTATTCCTGCTTTGAGCGCTCACGGTCGGTATCTTCAAAGCGAAGAAGAAAGGTTCCTCCATGATGCCTGGCAAAAAGCCAGTTAAAAAGGGCCGTGCGTGCGCCACCAAGATGCAAATGGCCGGTCGGGCTCGGTGGAAAACGCGTTTTTACTGTACTCATGGTCGCCTCGTTTTTTTGAGGCTTCTATTTTAACGGATTATGAGGCCAGCGTAACCCACCACTTGATAAAAATCTCCTGAGACCTCACCTGAGGTTGCGTATTTAACAAGCTCTGCTTGCTTGGCTCCCAGGGCTTTTGAGGCTACCAGCGCTGTGGCCGTAGGGAAGGCTCCACACATAGAGATCTTTTCGCGCATTACCACTTCAAGAAGCCCAATGGGGTCAAGGGCGAGGATCTTTTCTATGGCAAGAGCGTCTTTTTGTTGGGCAACTTCGTGGGGCACGTAGTGGCTCATGTCAGTGCTTGCCACAATTAGCGCTTGTTCACCACTTTGGACAATGCCCTGGGCAATGGCCAGGCCTATATCCTCAAGGGCTTCATAAGGAAGATGGGAGATGCAAATTGGGACAATAGCTATGTTGGGATTTAGGTATTGCAAAAAGGGAACCTGTACTTCTAAAGAATGTTCGTAAAGATGAGCCTCTACGTCATCCTCAAGGACCCTACTTGCTCTTAAAATCAAGCTAGCAAGAGTTTCTTTGATAGGGACAGGGCCAAAAGGCATTTGCCAGGCGCCTTTGGTCATAATGGCCGCTGGACTGCCAAGGCCAGTGTGGTTGGGTCCAAGGATAACTACCGTATCGGGAATAATTAACCGGCTATAAACAGCACCAGCCACATGGCCAGAAAACATATACCCAGCGTGAGGGCAGATAGCCCCGATGGCTTTTTCTTTCGGGGCGGTGGGGTCTAGATAGGCTTCTATTTCTTGCTTTAAAAGCTCAGGATTTGCTTCGTAAAAACGTCCAGCAACCGCGGGCATGCGAATCATAGGGGCCTCCTCTTTTGTACTTACTACTTGCAAAATAAGTGCAGCTTGCTTGTCAGTAAAGGGCCTATTTGGTAACTTGGAAGACAAAATTTTTCAGAGGTAAAAGCGTTTATGTTTCGTTCCCTTGCAGGATGGTTTTCCACTGATTTAGCAGTTGATTTGGGTACGGCCAACACCCTTGTCTTTGTCAAAGGCAAGGGAATTGTCCTGCGTGAGCCTTCGGTGGTAGCGGTGCGTCTTGATGGCCGCGGTAAACGTGTTTTGGCGGTGGGGCAAGAGGCTAAACGTATGCTCGGTCGTACTCCTGGCAATATTAAGGCTATCCGCCCTCTCAAAGACGGTGTCATCGCTGATTTTGAAGTCTCTGAGGCCATGTTGCGCTATTTTATCGAAAAAGTCCATAACAGGCGCATTTTTGTCCGTCCACGAGTGATCGTCAGTGTGCCTTCGGGGATTACCCAGGTAGAAAAAAGGGCGGTGCGTGAGTCTGCAGAAAGTGCCGGTGCACGCGAGGTATATCTTATCGAAGAACCTATGGCTGCTGCCATTGGGGCCGGGCTTCCTATTACCGAGCCTACGGCTAATATGGTGGTAGATATAGGCGGGGGGACCACCGAAGTCGCGGTTATTTCTTTAGCGGGTATCGTTTATTGTAACTCGGTGCGTGTTGCCGGAGACAAAATGGACGAAGCCATCTCAGCTTACATTAAAAGAAAATACAACTTGCTTATTGGTGAGCACACGGCTGAGCAAATAAAAATCGAAATCGGAAACGTCTTACCCGAACCACCCTATGAAAGCATGGAGATTAAGGGTCGAGACTTGATCACAGGTATTCCCAAGACTGTTACGGTAAATGCAGAAGAAGTAAGAGAAGCCATCCAGGAGCAGGTGGACACTATCCTTGAGGCCATCAAAGACGCCCTTGAGCAAACTCCTCCTGAACTTGCCGCTGATATTGTTGACAAAGGAATCGTACTCACAGGAGGAGGTGCCCTTCTTAAAAACTTGGACCGTCTTATCAAAGAAGAAACAGATCTTCCAGTTATTGTTGCCGAAGACCCTCTTTGCTCGGTGGTGCTTGGTGCTGGTAAGGCTTTGGACAACCTGCATATTTTGCGTGAAATAATGTTACGTTAATTAATCAGTGCCTTCCAAAAATTTGCAGACTAAAATCAAATACGGTGCCGCTTTTTTAGCCTTTGTTGTGTTAGGTTTTTGTTTAGTTTTCGGGGGCCTAAAGGACAGCATTAATTCGTCTTATGGTGAGCGCCTGGCCCTAAAAGTCTCAGCCCCTATTAGCAAAAGTGCAGCTTTAAGTGGCCTTGGGTTTAGAAAAATTTTAGACAGATATCTTTTTCTTGTTGGCGTTGAAAAAGAAAACGAAAAACTACGTGAGCGGGTAGCTTTTTTAGAGGCTGAGCTTGCCAAGGCCAAAGAGTCTCAGCTTGAATTAGCGCGCCTAAAAGGTCTTGCTAAGATCCTCAAAAAATTTGAAACCTCTTCTCCGGTGGTAGCCCGTGTTATCGGACGGCCTATTAGTTCCTGGCAGGGAGTAGTTATTATTGATCAGGGCCTTGATGCGGGGATTCTTCCAGAGATGCCAGTGCTCGGGAAAACGCGGTTTGGAGAGGCGGGCGTCGTGGGGCAGGTAATATCTGTGGAAAAAAATTATGCCAAAGTCCTGTTACTTACGGATCCTTCTTCTGCGGTTGATGCCCTTGTCCAACGTTCACGTGCGCGCGGGCTTTTGCGCGGGGCAGGTAAAAACAAATGTATCCTTGATTACGTGGCTGCAGAGGCAGACGTGCGCGAAAACGATTTAGTAGTAACCTCAGGATTTGATGCCCTCTTTCCTAAAGGCTTGTTGCTTGGCAAAGTTGTTCGCATATATCCAGGAAGAAGCAAGGGACTTTTTCGGCCAATAGAGGTTAAGCCTGCGGTTAATTTGCAGAAAATCGAAGAAGTTATCGTTTTGCAAAGGGTAAAAATAAAATGAAGCTTTTGACTTACGCCGTTACCCTTGCTGGCATATTTTGGTTTTATGAATTTTTTGCTTTTTTGTGGAAACCACTTCCCTTTGATCCTTTTTTGCCTGTTTTGGTGGGTTTTTATTTCTGGCGCCTTAAGCCCATTTATTATTGGGGTGGCGTTTTTTTGACTGGCCTAGTGGTAGATGCTTTTTCAAGCACAATTCCTGGCCCGGCTGTTTTTGCGTATCTTATTTCTTTGGCAATTTTCTTACAATTTTATCGCAAATTGGCTTTAAGGGGCTTTTTACCTGCTTTTCTTTCTTTGATTTTTGTCATTTCTTTTGGGGTGCTGGCCCGTCTTTTAATTTTCCCCGCTCTTTTTGAAGTCCCCTTGCCTGAAAAATATTTATGGGATGTATTAAAATATCTAATTGGCACATTTATTTGGGGTGTATGTTGTTGGAGTTTTTGTCAGATTTCTTTTATGAGATATGTTTTTGAATTACCAACCAATTCAAAATCCTGAAGGCGATCCTTTTAAGAAACGGGTAAGGGTTATCGTTTGCATTGCTGGCTTCTGCGTAATCCTCCTCATACTTAAACTTTTTTTCCTCCAAATCATAAAAGGCGAACATTACCGCCAGGTGGCTCAAAGGAGAAGCCTAAAGGTTGTCACTATCAAGGCTCCCCGTGGGAACATTTACGACCGCAGGGGACTTCTTTTGGCAGGAAACGTGCCTTCCTACACGCTTCTTATTGATAAGAAATTAGTCAAAGGCCCTGAGGGAGACAAAGTATTAAAGCGCCTTGCGCAAATCTTGGGGGAAGATTTTCCCACCCTTAAGCAAGAGTATCTTATCGCGCGCAAGAAAGCTACAGGGGAAAAAGTTTTATTCAAGACAGATCTTGATAGGGATCTTGTGGCCCGCATAGAGGCCCGCCGTTATTATATGCCGGGGATAGAAATAAGTGTAGAGCCCAAGCGTTTTTATCCGTTAGGAGAAAAAGCCTTCCATTTTATAGGATACGTCTCGCGTATTAACGCAAGGGAGCTGAGAAGGCTTTCTTCAAAAGGGTTTGAGCCAGATGATTTTATCGGTCGCACTGGCGTTGAAGCCCAATACGAAGATTTATTGCGCGGGAAAAAGGGGCGTGAGCTTTTAGAAGTTGACGCTTTGGGTAGGGTAAAAAAAATCGTTGCCAAGGAACCACCTCAAATTGGTAAGAGTTTAATTCTTACGGTAGATAGTGTTTTCCTTGAAGTAGCCTACGATTTACTGAAAGGGAAGTCTGGGGCTATCGTGGTTTTTGATCCCCGTGACGGCAAAGTCCTCTCACTGGTAAGCGCTCCGGGAATCAATCCCCGCAAATTTGTAGATAAAACCGAAAAGTTTTCCATAGAGGAATGGAAAAAAATAAATGAAGACGTAATGCATCCCCTTCTTAATAAGGCTTTGCTTCCTTATCATCCAGGCTCAACCTTTAAGATATTGACTGCCATGGCAGGTCTTGAAGAAAAAGTTATTTCACCTCAAAAGGAAATCTTTTGTCCGGGGTATTACCGTTTAGGCAGACGTATTTTTCGTTGTTGGCGCCCCTGGGGGCATGGCGAAGTAGATATGAAAAAAGCCATTGAGGTCTCTTGTGATACCTATTTTTATCAGCTTGGAGAATTGTTAGGTATAGAAAGAATTGCCAAATATGCCCGGGCAAGTGGTTTTGGGAAGTTGACGGGCATAGGGCTTCCTGGGGAAAAACGGGGGCTTGTTCCTGATAAAGAATGGAAGCTTAGACGCCAAGGTGTTCCGTGGCAAAAAGGTGAAACTTTAAACGTAGCCATAGGGCAGGGAGCCTTAAGCGTTACCCCGCTTCAACTTGCCAAATTTTTGACCGCCGTGGTTAATGACGGTCATCTTTATCGTCCCTGGTATGTATCGCAGATACTTGATCAGTATGGCGAGGTGGTAAAAGAATTTAAGCCCCTCGAAGAAGGAAAGCTTCCAGCCCATTTAAATACTCTTAATTTTTTGAAGGATGCTATGGTGGCAGCTGTTAACGGAAAAGAGGCTACGGGAAAAGCGGCCAAGCTTAAAAATATTTTAGTCGGCGGAAAAACCGGAACCGCGCAAGTAGTAGGCATGAAAAAGCGAATTCATAGTAAAAAATTGCCTTATTTACGAAGAGACCACGCGTGGTTTATGGCCTTTGCGCCTGCCAAGAATCCCGAAATTGTAATTGTAGTTTTTGTGGAACATGGAGGTCATGGAGGAAGTGCTGCGGCTCCTATAGCAGGAAAATTTTTGAAATTTTATTTCGAAGGGAAATGGCCAGCTTCATGATAAAACGTTTTTTCAAATCTTATTGTTGGTCTCTTGTTTTATTAACAGCACTTCTTGTGGGGGCGGGGATTCTAAATCAGGCTAGCGCCTCTTCTGGAGGAATCCTTTTTAAAAAGCAGCTTATTTGGTATGCCATGGGGAGCTTTTTGCTTTTTGGTCTTTCTTTTGTTGATTATCAAAAAATTTTTTCTGTAAGGTTTGTTTTTATTTTTTATTTGTTTTTCCTGTTGCTATTGGTTTTCTTGGTAATCAAAGGAGACCGTTGGCTGCGTCTTCCTGGCTTTAGTATTCAACCTTCAGAATTCGCTAAACTTGCCCTTATTTTTGTTTCTTCCCTTATTTTGCACAGGCATGAAGATTCAGTTCTTTCCTGGAAGACCTTTGGCCTGTTAACCCTTTTTGCCCTTCCTTTGTGTGTGTTGGTGGCAGCCACTGACTTGGATCAAGGCATGATGCTTTTTTTGCTTTACGCTTCGTTTGTGGTGGTTGCGGGTATTCCTAAACGGATTTTAGCGCTAGGGGTGGCGGCAGCGTTAGCTATTGCCTTTTTGGCTGGGCCTTATGTTTGGAAAATGTTGCAGCCCTATCAACGCGCGCGCGTGGAAGCCTTTATCAATCCCGAGGCCTTTGCCCTAGACAGGGGCTACCAGGTGCTTCAAGCTTTGATCGCTGTTGGTTCTGGGGGCTGGACTGGCCTGGGGTTTAAGCAAGGGATTTCCAGTCGCTTAAATTATCTGCCAGAAAAACACACCGACCTTGCCTTTGCAGTCTGGGCAGAAGAATGGGGATTTATTGGCTCTACTTTTATAGTTTGTTGTTTTGCACTTTTGATTTTTCAAATCTTAAAAATTGCTTGTCAGGTTCGTGATCCCTTGGGGCGTTATTTGTGTTTTGGAGTGGCGGCTATGTTTTTCTGGGAGATGCTTATCAATGTTGGCGGAATTATTCATATATTGCCTATTGCCAGTGTCCCGCTTCCTTTTTTGAGTTACGGAGGTTCCTCGGTTTTGGCTAATATGAGTGCTATTGGATTGGTATTAAGTGTCTCTCGTAAGCGTTATTCGTTTCGATAAGCAATTTTGGCCACAAAAAAAAAGATTTTTGCTCAGAATCGCCTATTTTGAGCCATAAAAAGGGTTTGACACCCAAAATGAAATGATGTAAAAGCGCCAACATGAAACAGAAATTCTAAAAAATTAAGCTGAAGGGGTTGTTCGATGCTAAAGTTCGACATCACGCTTTTCATTCAGATTGTAGAAGCACTAATCATGACCGCCATTTTGAATGTCATTTTCATAAAGCCCGTAATGCAGATTTTTAAAGAAAGGAAAGAAAAATTCGATGGGCTTCGTTCTGACATAGAGCGTTTTACCAAAGGAGCAGAAGAGGTTTTGCAGCAATATCAGCAGCGTTTGCAGGAAGCCCGCATGGAGGCTTCCCGCAAAAGAGAAGAGCTCAAGCAGGCAGCAAAGGCAGAAGAAAAGAAAATCCTTGAAGCAGCTACTAAAGAAGCCGAGGAGCTCAAACAGAAAACTTTGTCCCAGTTAGCCCAGCAACTTCAGCAAGTTCGTCAGGCTTTGCAGTCTCAGGTTGAAACTTTTGCGGTATCTATTGCACAGAAGCTTTTGGGGAGGTCTTTATAATGCGTCGTCTCTTGCCTATATTCTTTTTGTTGGTATGGTTGGTTGTCCCTTCCTTTGCTGTTGAGGAACATGCAACTCCGGCTACTGCTGGCCATGAAATGGCTGCGGAGCATGCAGCTGGTGCCCAAGAGGCCATGGGCCATGGAGCTTCGCATGAGGTTAAGCCGCACGTAACTAAGCGTCAGCTTCAGGACCTTTTATGGTGGACGGTTAACTTCATCGCCTTGGTCATCATCCTGGTCAAGTTTGGCCGGGAACCCATTGTCAATATCTTTCGTTCTCGTCGGGAACGTATTGAAGGGGAGTATAGCGAGCTTACCGAGAAAAGGGCCGAGGCAGAGCGCAAGTATAAAGAATATGAAGCCAAGCTTGCTACCTTAGAAGAAGAAGCCAAAAAGATTATGGAAGCTTTTATTGAACAGGGTGAGAAGGAAAAAGAGCGCATTATCCAAGAAGCCCTTGCTACCGCTGAACGTATCAAGCAGCAGGCTGAGTTTTATGTACAGCAGGAATTAGAGAAGGCTCGTGAGGAATTGAGGAAAGAAGTAGCTGAACTTTCAGTGAAGATGGCGGAGCAAATCATTAAAGAAAAAATTACTCCTGAAGATCACAAGCGTTTAGTTAAAGAATTCATAGAAAGGGTGGTGCACTAGTGCTTAGGACAATAGTAGCCTTAAAGTATGCGAGGGGTCTTTTTGCGGCGGCCAAGGATCTTGGCAAGACCAAGGAGTTTGGTGAAGAGCTTCAACGGGTCTCACAGTTTTTGGCTTCTCAGCCCGAGATTCTTGAGGCCCTTGAGAGCCCCATTTATCCACCAGATTTAAAGCTCGAAATAATAGACGAAATAATTAAGGGGCTCCAGGTAGAAGAAGCTGTGGCCAAGTTTTTGCGGCTCCTGGTTGAAAAAAGGCGTATCCATTTTATTCAGGATATAACCAAAACCTATCAGCAACTCCTTGATGAGGAGATGGGTATTGCAAGGGCCGAAGTCAAGGTGGCCACGGATTTAGATGAAGAGCTACAAAAGGCTCTTGCGGAAGCCCTTTCTAAAAAGATTGGCCGACAGGTGGTCTTGAATGTAGTTAAAGATCCGTCAATTCTTGGCGGTGTCAGAGTGCAGGTAGGTGACCTGGTGCTCGACGGAACAGTTCGGGCCCAGTTAGAGAAATTTAAAGAATCCATTATAAGGGGTGAGGTGTCCTAACATGCAAGGGATAAGAGTAGAAGAAATCAGTGATCTTATTAAAAAGCGCATTGAGGAGTATGAAAAGAAGGTAGACCTTGATGAGATGGGGGTTGTGATCTCCATCGGTGACGGTATTGCTCGTGTTTACGGGTTGCGTAATTGTCAGGCTATGGAGTTGATAGAGTTTCCTGGTGGCGAAATGGGCATCGCGCTCAACCTAGAGTTTGACAACGTTGGTGTCCCGATCATGGGTGACGCCACCAAGATTAAAGAGGGCGACATTGCCAAGCGTACCGGTCGTATCGCAGAAGTTCCGGTAGGCGAGGCAGTGCTTGGCCGTGTAGTAGATCCTCTTGGTCGTCCTCTCGATGGTAAGGGTCCTATTCAATCTAAGGAATTTCGTCGTATCGAAGTTAAAGCCCCTGGTATCATTGCCCGTAAGCCGGTGCACGAGCCCATGTACACCGGTCTTAAGGCCATTGACGCGATGACTCCTATTGGTCGTGGTCAGCGTGAGCTCATCATTGGTGACCGTCAGACTGGTAAAACTGCCATTGGTATCGACGCCATTATCAATCAGCGCGATAGTGATGTGTATTGTATTTACGTTGCTGCAGGTCTCAAGAAAGCTTCGGTGGCCCAGACCGTGGAAGTTTTAAGGCGTTACGGAGCCATGGAGTATACCACTGTGGTAGCGGCTTGTGCCTCTGACCCTGCCACTTTGCAATATATCGCTCCCTATGCTGGTTGTGCTATGGGGGAATATTTCCGTGACTCTGGTCGTCACGCTCTTATCGTTTATGACGACCTTTCCAAACAGGCAAATGCCTACCGTGAAGTGTCTTTGCTTCTCCGTCGTCCTCCTGGACGTGAGGCTTATCCTGGTGACATTTTCTATAACCACTCTCGTTTGCTTGAGCGTGCTGCTAAACTAAACGAAGAACACGGAGCTGGTTCACTCACAGCGTTGCCCATTATCGAAACCCTCCAGGGTGACGTTTCGGCGTATATCCCCACCAACGTTATTTCGATTACCGATGGCCAGGTTTATCTTGAACCGAGCCTCTTTTTTGCAGGCATTCGTCCGGCTATTAACGTAGGTCTTTCGGTTTCACGCGTTGGTGGTGCAGCGCAAATCAAGGCTATGAAGCAGGTTGCTGGTAGGCTCCGTCTTGAGCTTGCCCAGTATCGTGAGCTGGCAGCCTTCGCTCAGTTTGGTTCCGAACTTGACCGTGCTACTCAGAGAGTCTTGCATCGTGGTGCGCGTCTTACTGAAATCCTCAAACAGCCTCAGTATCAGCCTCTGCCAGTAGAAAAGCAGGTCTGTATCCTTTTTGCTGGTACTCGTGGCTTCCTTGATGAAATGCCCCTTGATGTTTTAGAAACTTATGAAAAAGAACTCTATGAATTTATAGAATCTCGTTATCCTGAGATTTATACCGAAATTCGCGAAAAGAAAGAAATTAGTCCTGAACTAGAAGAGAAAATGAAAGCTGCTTTCAAGGAGTTTAACGAAGAATTTAAGACCAGACACAACGTTGAAACTGTACCTGTACCGTAAAGAATCTGGAAGGTGAGGAAAAATGCCTAACCTAAGGGATATTAAAAGAAAAATAGAAGCGGTTAAGAAGATTGGCCAGATTACCAGGGCCATGAACATGGTGGCGGCGGCTAAGTTGCGTGGAGCCCAGGAAAGGGTAGAACAGTTTCGGCCGTATGCTACCAAATTTAGAGAAGTAGTTACCGAATTAGCAGCTTCTGGTGCGGTCAATCCTGCTCAATTTGAATTAATGCAGCCACGGGAAGTCAAAAAAGTTGAAATTATACTTGTTACTGCTGATAGAGGGCTCTGTGGTGCTTTTAACGCTAACCTCATAAACGCCTGTGAGCGTTTTATTAGGGAACAAAAGGCCAAAGGACGCGAAGTTTCTTTGATTTGTGTTGGGCGTAAAGGCGCTCAGTTTTATCGTAAAAGTGGCCTTATTCGTGAGTCTTATGAAGATGTTATGAGTCGGGTGGAGATGTTTAATGCGCGTGCTATTGCTCGTGAGGCTATGCGCGCGTTTTTAGACAAAGAAGTGGACGAAACCCATATCATTTATGGGTATTTTATAAACGTGGTAAGGCAAATTCCCAAAATAGACAAACTCTTACCCATTGCGGTAGAAAAGGAAGAGGCCGCAGAGGAAACAACTGAACCAAAGATTTCTGGCTCTTATATTTACGAACCTGAGCCTGAGGAGCTTTTTGCTCAGATTTTGCCTCTTTACATTAACACCCAGGTTTTTGCGGCTATGTTAGAAACAGCTGTTAGCGAGCAGGCTGCCCGTATGACCGCAATGGACAATGCTAACCGTGCCTGCGGTGATATGGTTCACAGCCTTACGCTTTTATTTAACAAAACGCGTCAGGCAGCTATTACTAAAGAACTTATGGATATAGTGGGCGGTGCTGAAGCCCTTAAAGGATAATTTAGCAAGTAAAGTTTAGCCAAGGAGGAAGAGGCGATATGGCCGAAGAAAAAGTAATGGGAAAAATTGTACAAGTAATGGGTCCGGTTGTGGACGTTGAGTTCCCTCCTGGAAAGGTTCCGGCGATTCTTGAGGCCTTGCGTGTAACGAACCCTGCCATTGACGATCGTGAGTGGAACCTGGTTCTTGAGGTGGCACAGCACCTTGGTGATAACGTTGTGCGTACGATTGCTATGGACAACACCGACGGTCTGGCCCGCGGTCAGGAAGTTTGGGCTACCGGAGCTCCAATTTCTGTTCCTGTGGGCAATGCGGTTTTGGGCCGTATTATGAACGTAGTAGGTGACCCGGTGGACGAAGCTGGTCCAATACCCTCTGATAAGACCTTGCCCATTCACCGTCCGGCTCCGGCTTTTACCGAACAAGACGTCACCATTAAGGTTCTCGAAACAGGTATTAAGGTTCTTGACCTTCTCGTTCCATTCCCTCGTGGTGGTAAGATGGGCACCTTCGGTGGCGCTGGCGTAGGCAAGACCGTTGTTATGATGGAGATGATTCACAACATCGCTATGCAACATGGTGGTATTTCCGTGTTCTGTGGTGTTGGTGAGCGTACTCGTGAAGGAAACGACCTTTACCTTGAAATGAAGGAATCTGGTGTTATCGATAAAGCCGCGCTGGTTTATGGCCAGATGAACGAGCCTCCTGGAGCTCGTGCTCGAGTCGCCTTGACCGGTGTTACCGTAGCTGAATATTTCCGTGACGAAGAAGGTCAGGACGTGCTTTTCTTCGTAGATAACATTTTCCGTTTTACCCAGGCCGGTTCTGAGGTGTCGGCGCTTCTTGGTCGTATTCCTTCGGCCGTTGGTTATCAGCCGACTCTTGCTACAGACCTTGGTGCGCTTCAAGAGCGTATCACATCTACCACCAAAGGTTCTATTACTTCTGTTCAGTGCGTTTACGTGCCTGCTGACGACTTGACCGACCCTGCTCCCGCGACCACCTTTGCGCACCTTGACGGTACCGTGGTTCTTTCCCGTCAGATTGCAGAGCTCGGTATCTATCCTGCGGTTGACCCGCTTGACTCTCAGTCTCGTATTCTTGACCCGAATGTTTTGGGTGAAGAACACTATCAAGTTGCTCGTCAGGTACAGCAGGTCTTGCAGCGTTATAAAGACCTTCAAGATATTATTGCCATTCTTGGTATGGACGAGCTCTCTGAGGAGGACAAGATTATCGTCGCTCGTGCTCGTAAGATTCAGCGTTTCTTGTCACAGCCATTCCACGTTGCGGAACAGTTCACCGGTACTCCTGGTCGTTACGTCAAACTAGAAGACACTATTCGCGGCTTTAAAGAAATTCTTGAAGGTAAGCATGACGACTTACCTGAACAGGCATTCTATATGGTCGGTACCATCGAAGAGGCTGTTGAAAAAGCCCAGCAAATGGCTGCTGGAGGTTAATAATGGCTCGCATCCTACTCGAAATTGTAACACCTAGCCGTATGGTAGTGAGTGAGGAAGTTGATATTGTTACAGCGCCTGGTGTGGCAGGTGAGTTCGGTGTTATGGCTCACCACGCACCCATGGTAGCTGCTATAAAAATTGGCGAATTGCGTTATCGTGTGGGAGATAAGGAAGAATTCTTAGCGGTTAGTGAAGGATTTTGCGAGGTTAGCCATAATAAGATCACCTTTTTATGCGAAGCAGCTGAAAGGGCTGAGGAAATAGACGTAGAGCGCGCCTTGAAGGCAAAAGAGCGCGCTGAGAAACGCTTACAGGAAGCAGCAGCCAAGGCCGAAAAGATCGACATTGCCAGGGCCCAGGCTGCTTTGGCACGTGCGTTGGTCCGCTTAAGAGTTGCTGAAAAAGTTAGACAACGTGCCCAGTAGATAACTTGCTAAAAAGGGGGCGCTAAGCCCCCTTTTTTATTTTTTATCCCGCCTTTTGTGGTTTAAAGTTTAAATTTATTCATAATCCCCTTAGGAGGTCTCTGCTTTATGTCCCTTGCTGTGGTTATTTTGGCTGCTGGTAAAGGAACCCGGATGAAATCTCCTTTACCAAAGGTTTTGCATATTTTGGGGGGAGAGCCACTTATCCTTCACGTGCTGGATACGGTTTTAGCCCTTAATCCTCAGCATGTTTTGGTTGTTGTAGGATTTAAAAAAGAAAGGGTGTTAGAGGTCATAAAGCCGTATGCGGTTAAGCATGTGGAACAAAGAGAACAACTTGGTACAGGCCATGCAGTGTTGCTTGCTGAGGAATCTTTGAAAGATTTTAACGGGGATGTTTTAGTACTCTGTGGAGATACTCCCTTACTTCGAGTGGATACCTTAAAAGAACTTTGTTCTTTTCATCGTGAAAAGCAGGCGGTTGCTACGATTTTGACAGCTGAGCTTGAAAATCCTTTTGGATACGGGCGAATTATCCGAGATTCTAGCGGCCTGGTATCAGAAATCGTCGAGGAAAAAGATGCTGATCCAACACAAAAACGCATCAAAGAGATAAATTCGGGTACTTATGTGTTTCGAGCTAAATTTCTTTTTGACGCCTTAAAAGAGATTCGTCCAGATAACGTACAACGCGAGTATTACCTGACGGATGTAATCAAGATTGCCCGCCAAAAAGCCTTGCCTGTAGCTGCTTTGAAAGCCAAGAGCAATGAGGAAATTTTAGGTATAAATAGCCAGTTTGAGCTAGCTTTGGCTGAAAAGATTTTTCAGCGGCGTTTGCGTGAGCGTTTTATGGCTGCAGGGGTAACTTTTGTCTCTCCTGAGCATGTGTATCTGGAGAAAAAGGTGCAAATTGCGCCAGGAGTGGTAATTTTTCCCTTTGTAAGCCTGCGCGGGGCTACTGAGATTGGGCAAGAAGCCGTTATCGAGAGCCATTGTGACTTAAAAGACGTTAAAGTGTTGCCAGGAGCAAGGGTATCTTCGGGAACAACTTTAAGCAACGGTCTTTATCGCTAGCATATAAGGAGGGCTTTATGAGTGTGCAGGAGATTGCCTTATTAGAGGAAAAAATCGAAACCCTTTTAGGATATATTCAGCGCCTGAGCCAGGAAAAGGCCTCTTTATTAGAGACCTTGTCTCAAAAAGAAAGCGAAATAGAATCCCTTAAAGCAGAGCTTTCCAGATTGCAGGAAGAAAAACAGCTGGTCAAAAACAAAGTTCAGGAAATATTAAGCAAAATTGAACAATTATCAATGGATTAGAGGAAGTTTTGGAACGCATCGTTGAGTTTCAACTTTTAGACCAAACATTTGCCTTTAAAACAGATCTTCCTGAAGAGATGGTTCAGGAGATAAGGGAGATATTGGCTACTAAAGAAAGCGAAATTCGCAAAAAATATAAGCTTTTACCACCGCTTAAAGTTGCGGTACTTCTGCTCTTACAAATTTCGTCAGAATATGTAAAAATAAAAAAAGAACACGAGGACTTAAGGGAGGCCTTACTTAAGAAGGCCTCTGAATTAGACGAATACATTAAAAAGAGTTCCTGGGGTGCGCGTGATTAACCATTTAGCCCGCCGAGCCAACAGCGAGACCAGGGGGAGGCTCCTCTCCTTCTGGAGGTATGCTCCGCACTTGGCGGAGAAACCGCAAGGAAGGATGAGCCACCCACTTAATAGTGAAGGGTCTCGTGCGGGCCGGTTAACACGGCACCCCGGGGTTTTATTAACCCCGTGAGGGTAAGACCGCTGGGCGGTCGGTGAAGGGTATAAAGGCTTTACGCCTATAAAATATTTTATGAAATTGCTATTACCGTGAAATTGCGTGGAATAGCTGATATTTCTTAAGAACCAAAGCTTCTTTCACCTGTCCGCCTTTCCCTTGCGGGGTAATCACCAAAGGAGGGAAGAAGTATGGAAGTTTTGTTAGTGGTGATTGCCCTAGCCGCAGGGCTTGCCGTGGGCATTCCCCTGGGAATAAAACTCAAAGAAAAGAAAGACCAAGAAAAGCTTGCAGGTGTTGAGCAAAAGGCCCAAGAAATTTTAGAAAGAGCCAGGACAGAGGCTGAACGCCTGCGCCAGGAAGTTAAGCTTGAAGCTCGGGAAGAGGCTCTTCGTCACAAAGAAAAAATAGAAAAAGAGTTCGAAGAAAGACACCGTAAATTAGACGAACAAGAAAAAAGACTCCGCGAACAAGAAAGTCGTTTAGCTGAAAGAGAAGCCAATCTTGAGCGCCGCAGCCAGCAGCTTGAAAAACGAGAAGAAGAACTCGGGCGTAAGGAACTTAAGCTGCGGGAGAAAGAAGAATTGCTGACCAAGCAGGAGCAAGAGTACCGAACTCTGGTTGAGTCCCAGCGCAAAGAGTTAGAAAAAATCGCCCAACTTACCCACGAAGAGGCTCGCGAAATTGTCCTTAAGAAAGCAGAAGAAGAAGCCAAAGAAGAAACAGCGCGTATGCTCATGCGCATTGAGACCGAAGCGCGCGAAGAAGCTAATCGTCGTGCGCGTGAGATCTTGGCGCTGGCAATTTCACGTTGTGCCACCGAGATTGTCACTGAAAAAGCCGTTTCGGTGGTTCCCCTTCCGAGCGAGGACATGAAAGGACGCATCATCGGACGGGAGGGTCGAAACATCCGGGCCCTTGAGGCTGCTACCGGAGTTGACTTAATAATCGACGATACCCCTGAGGTAGTTGTTCTTTCGGGGTTTAACCCGCTTAGGCGAGAGGTGGCCCGTATAGCCCTCGAACGTCTGATTTCTGATGGACGCATACATCCAGCCCGCATTGAAGAAGTAGTCAAAAAGGTCGAAGAAGAATTAGACGTTACTATCAAAGAGATTGGCGAAAGAGCGGCCTTTGACGTGGGGGTTTATGGTTTGCCTTCTGAGCTTTTGCGCTTACTTGGCAAACTGAAATATCGTACAAGCTATTCCCAAAACGTACTTCAGCATTCCATCGAAGTGGCATACATTTGCGGGGTAATGGCAGGGGAACTTGGCCTTGATGTTAAAAAAGCCAAGCGTGCTGGGTTACTTCACGACATAGGCAAGGCGGTTGACCAGGAAATGGAAGGTCCTCACGCCTTAATCGGGGCAGAGCTTGCCAAAAAATACGGCGAAGACGAAGAAATAGTAAACGCCATTGCTGCACACCATGAAGACGTACCCCCTGAGTCAGTTTTAGCAATTTTGGTTCAGGCGGCCGACGCGGTTTCTGGGGCCCGGCCTGGTGCACGAAAAGAACTCCTTGAGTCTTACATCAAGCGCCTTGAAACCCTTGAGCGGGTTGCTACTTCTTTTCCAGGGGTCCAGAAGGCTTACGCTATTCAGGCTGGGCGTGAAATCAGAGTCATTGTGGATAGCAACAAAATAACCGATGCAGAAGCAGTGCATCTTTCCCGGGATATAGCCAAAAAAATAGAAAAAGAACTTACCTATCCTGGTTTGATAAAGGTTACCGTGATCCGAGAGACAAGGGCGGTGGAATATGCCCGTTAAGGTGCTTTTTGTAGGGGATATTGTAGGCCGGCCGGGGAGAAAGGCTCTTAACAAATTTCTCCCCGGTTTGATTTCAGATTATGCCCCCCACTTTGTAATTGGTAACGCTGAAAATGCGGCAGGTGGCTACGGATTGACCGAAGCTATCGCCCAGGAATTATTAGCGGCAGGATTCGATCTCCTCACCTCTGGGAACCACATTTGGCGCAGGGAATTTTTGCCTTATCTGGCCAAGGCCGAAAAAGTCCTCAGGCCTGCCAATTATCCTGCAGGGGCCGTAGGGAAGGGCTATGCGGTTCTTCACAAAAACGACAAAAAACTCGGGGTTATCAATCTTGAAGGCCGTGTTTTTATGCGTTCCCTTGATTGTCCCTTTCGTATCGGCCTAGCCCTGGCAGAAAAACTCAAAGAAGAAACCCCCTGTATTTTGGTTGATTTTCACGCCGAAGCTACCTCGGAAAAATTGGCCCTTGGATGGTATCTTGATGGCAAAGTATCTGCTGTTATCGGAACCCATACCCACGTTCAGACCGGAGACGAAAGAATTCTACCAGAAGGCACCGCTTATCTTACCGACGTAGGCATGACGGGCATTCGTGATGGAGTGATAGGGATGCGCAAAGACCACGCCATTGAGCTTTTCCTTACCCAGGTTCCGCGAAAGCTCGAAGTTCCCAAAACAGGCCCAAAGAAGTTAGAAGCAGTTTATCTCGAAATAGACGAACAAACCGGGAAAACCCAAAAACTGGTACGTATCAGAAAGGAAGATTAAGGAAACGGGCACCTGCCCGTTTCCTTTTATATCCCTGTTGGGAATTTTGGGAAGTGTTCCAAGGCTTTTAGAGCTTCTTTGATTTTTTCTTCAGGGTATTCGTAGTCTTCAAGTTTCCCTTCAAGGTAAGCGTCATAGGCTGCTAAGTCGAAATGTCCGTGTCCGCTAAAGCTGAAAACGATGACTTTTTCTTCGCCGGTTTCTTTGCATTTTAAGGCTTCGTCAATGGCCGCGCGGATAGCATGGCTGGTCTCAGGAGCAGGGATAATCCCTTCTGTTTGGGCGAAAAGAATAGCGGCTTCAAAACAAGGGTTTTGGGGGTAGGCACGAGGTTTGATAAAGCCGTCTTTCACCAACTGGCAAACAAGAGGTGCGTCACCATGATAACGAAGGCCGCCTGCATGGATAGCAGGTGGTTCAAAAGAATGCCCAAGGGTGTGCATGAGAAGAAGGGGTGTTAACCCGGCTGTATCGCCAAAATCGTAAGTGTAGATACCTTTGGTAAGGGTTGGGCAGCTTGATGGCTCAACCGCAATGACTTCAGCGTCAAGCTTTTTTTCGATGATGTCGCCAATAAAAGGAAAGGCAAAGCCTGCAAAGTTACTTCCCCCACCAACACAGCCTATGAGGATGTCTGGTTTTTCTTCCACCAGGGCCAATTGTTTTTGGGTTTCAAGGCCAATTATGGTTTGGTGCAAGAGCACGTGGTTTAACACGCTTCCCAGGGCATAGTTGGTATCCTGGTTAGTAGCGGCGTCTTCCACTGCTTCAGAAATGGCAATACCAAGACTTCCGGTGGAATCGGGGTTTTCTTCTAAGATTTTGCGACCAGAGTTAGTGCGCTCGCTGGGGGAAGGAAATACTTCTGCACCCCAAATATGCATGAGGCTTTTACGGAATGGTTTTTGTTCATAAGAGACCTTGACCATATAGACGGTGCATTTAAGGCCAAAGAGTTTGCAGGCAAAGGAAAGAGCGCTTCCCCACTGGCCTGCGCCGGTTTCCGTGGCGAGTCTTTTGATACCAGCTTCTTTGTTGTAATAGGCCTGGGCTACCGCAGTGTTTGGTTTATGGCTACCTGGAGGGCTTACGCTTTCGTCCTTGAAATAGATACGCGCAGGGGTTCCTAGGGCCTTTTCCAGTTTGCGAGCCCTTCTAAGGGGAGTCGGACGCCAGAGCTTATAAACCTCTCGGACCGCCTCAGGAATTTCTATCCAGGGCTCTGGGCTCATCTCCTGTTCAATGAGTGAGCGGGGAAAAATGGGCTCTAGCTCTTCGGGCTTAACAGGTTCTCCGGTCTTAGGGTTAAGTGGAGGGGCCGGAGGCTTAGGGAGCCGCGGAATGATGTTGTACCACGCTTCTGGTAATTCCTTTTCACTTAAAACAATTTTGAACTCGTCCATAGCCTTCTCCTAAAAAATATAGCCTAATTTGAACCAGATATTATAGCCTTCTGTCATTTCCCTTGCAGCAAATTCAAACTGCGAACGCAATGAAATAAAAAGTTTATCTTTTTGATACCAAACTCCAGGGCCTATAGCCCAGACTCTGCTTTGGGCATCAGCGGCAGCCTGAAGGGTTTCTTTTAGTGGACCGCTTACGCCTTCAAGGTCGAATTTGTCATCTTTTACTTGGCGATAGTAATAACCGCTTACACCTATGCGCAAATTTGCTTTCACCGCGTAAGAAACGCACCAGTCAAAATGGAACTCTTGACCTGGGGTGCGGTCAATGTTTACCCCCTGGGGAGTAGGATAGTCTTCTTGTTTGGTATTAAAGTCATACATAAGTTTTAAAGAAGCCGCGAGCCTGGTAGTGGGCATGTAAGTGACTGCCAGCACAGGTTCAATGGTCCAGAAATTACGCCCCACACTTGCGAGGTTGTCTTTTTCTTCATTTGAAAGCGGAATGTACAGATCCGCTACGTCAAGCACAACATGGAGTTTGCCCTGTTTAAGGTGCCAGGAGAGTAGGAAGGGAGAGTAGATAAGATAAGGGATATTGCCGTCGGAGTAGCTTTTTTTGTTTTGGGGGCCTACAGGTGCCACGAAATCAAGATCGGTATGTACGTATAGCACAAAGAAGTGTTGGCCGTAATTTCCACCAAGGATTTTTTTCTCACTGAAATATATAAATCTCAGGACTTCAGCCCATACGGATACTTTGTCAAAAACAGCCAGCGAGTCCCCATTAGCGTCTTTCATTTCATTTGCATGATAAAAATAGGCATAGTTAAGGACGGTAAGCCCAGGAGGTGGTGCTGCACCTATTAAAAAACCTTCGGCTCCTAGGGGGTAGGCCTTTCCTCCTCCTGCAAAACTCTGGGCAACAATAAAAAAAGATAAAAAAATACCCATAATAATCGGGCGCATGTTGTCCCCCTTTAAATTTTTTCACCTTTTAGCTGAAAAGAATATGAAAGGCAAGTGATATTTGGTTAATCCACAGGGGTTACAAAGATTTTTTGGGCAAGGCCCTGACCAATGGCGAGCCGTGTCCCCCTGACAGACACAATAACCGGGCCACAATTGTTAATAATTTCCAAAACGTCTCCTACCATAAGCCCCATAGAGGCTAAGCGTCCTTTAGCCTTTGATCCCCCGCTAAAACGTTCTACACGTACTTTTTCTCCAGGGGACACGAGAATTAGTGGTAAAGCGGGTTTGGCTCTTTTGGCCTGGCAGTTACGGCAAAGACCGTATATTTCCATGCGGTGGTCAAGGGGTTTGAACCCGAACTTTCGGGCTATTTCTTCTTGCATTTTTTCAAGAGAAGGCAAGAAAAATTCTTCGATTTTGCCGCATTTAGTACAAATCAGATGGTCATGGTGTTCGCCTAGGTGGCGATGTTCAAATAAGGTGGGTTTCCCAAAAAAATCCTTGCGCTGAGCAAAGCCCGTGCAACAAAAAAAATCAAGAGCCTTTGTTACTTCTTCCTTAGGGACATTAATGCCTTTTTCTTTGAGTTTTTGAGTTAGGTCTTCAGCGGTTAGATGGGCGTCACTTTCAATGAAGCATTCAAAAATCTTTAGATATTGTTCTTTTTTTTCTTGGGGCAGGTCTTCAAGCAGGCGGGAAAAGTTCTGCTTTTCTTTTTCGTGAAGATATTTTAAAGTTTTTTCGTGCATCTTAAAATTCCTTTCCAAAAGGTGGCTTACATCCCTGATTTTTAGTAGTTTAACAGCTATGAATCAAGAAATCATAATTCAGACTGCAAGAGATGTTTTTGCCACAGAAATAGAAGGCCTTCAACATGTCCTGGAAAAACTAGACGAAAATTTTGTACGTGCCGTAGAAATTATTTTAGATGCTAAAGGTCGGGTTGTTGTAACAGGCATTGGCAAAAGCGGACTCATCGGCCGAAAAATCGTAGCAACCCTTTCTTCCACAGGCACGCCTTCTTTCTTTCTACACCCTGCTGAAGCGCTACATGGCGATTTAGGTATGGTGGTGGGCGAAGACATACTTTTGGCTATTTCCAATTCAGGGGAAACCGAAGAAGTGAATAAGCTTTTGCCCACCCTTAAACGCCGCGGGGTCAAAATCATAGCTTTTACGGGAAATCCCTCTTCTACCCTTGCTAAAGAGGCAGATGTCGTTGTTGACATCGGCGTACCACGTGAGGCCTGCCCCCTTGGGGTAGCGCCAACCTCAAGTACCACCGCTACCCTTGTTATGGGGGATGCCATGGCCATGACCCTTGCTAAACTGCGCAACATTCGCCTGGAAGACTTCCGCCAAAATCACCCTGGAGGTTCTCTTGGAGAACGCTTGAAAGTTGCTGTTTCCCAAATAATGCTAAGCGGAGAAGCTCTTCCCCTTGTTGCCCCGGACGAGAAAATGTCTCAGGTGCTCAAGGTTATTACGGAAAAACGTTTGGGCTGTGCCCTGGTGGTGGAAGATGGCCAAAAACTTTGTGGGATTGTGACAGACGGTGACTTGCGACGCGCGCTTTTAAAATTTGGCGACTTTCGCGACTTGCCAGTAAAAGAAGTTATGACTTCCAGTCCTAAAACGATATATCCAGAGGCCCTTGCTGCTGATGCCCTGTACCTGATGGAAAAAAAACTCATCACCGTGCTTCCCGTGGTAAGTGAGGAAGGAAAAGTTTTAGGAATTATCCATTTGCACGATGTATTAGGGAAAGGCCAGTTCAAATTTAACTAAACGGAGGAAAAAATGGCAGAGATCAAAGAAATATATACCCTTACCAGAGAATATCGGGATTTGGCAGGGGCTGGCGGCTTAAAAGACGTAGCCCAGGAGCTTTCAGAAGCCCTGGTGCGCAAAGGCATAAAGGTAACGGTCTTTATGCCTCGCTATGGCTTTTTGGATGCCAAAGCTTTAGGTTTTAAGGAAACAGGCTTACGTTTTGCGGTTGATATGGACTATGCCCACGAAGAAAGACGCGAAGATGTTTCTCTTTGGGAAAAGGAACTAAATGGCGTGAGAATATTTCTCATCGAGGCAGACCGCTATGCGGAAAAACTTGGCATTTACACTTACACCGAAGAGGAAGAAAAAAAAGAACCCTGGAAAAAGAAGGGCACAGGCCATTTTGACTATTTTGCCATGAATCTCTTGTTGCAAAAAACGGCCCTTTGTAGCGCAATCCGCCTTGGAGAGGCTCCCCAGATAATGCATTGCCATGATGGCCACACGGCCTGTACTCCTGCCCTCGCCCGGGAAATCATGGGCTTTAGGGACTATTTCCCTAAAACAGGCTTTTTGATAACGATTCATAATGCAGGCCTTGGTTATCACCAGGATGTCGCAGATCTTCCTTTTGCCAAAGCTAACACGGGGCTTCCCTGGAAAGTGATCAGTGATTCCTTGCTAAACGGTTCTTTTAATCCCTTTTTGTGCGGGGCAAAATACGCGGTTATCAACACCGTTTCCGAACAATACGCCAAGGAACTCCAGGAAACGGACCTTGACGCCCACACAGGGTGGCTCGGCCACACCTTGAAAGAGCGCGGCATAAAACTCTATGGCATTACCAATGGCATTACGCCTGAGGACTTTGACCCTAGAAAGCCGGAAAAATTAGGCCTTCCTGCGGGATTTGATCCCTTGCAGGGGGATCTCGCTGGTAAGGCTGTTTGCCGCAAAGAGCTTTTGCGCCGCATAAAAGAAGGTGATTTAAGGGTACGCCATTATGGGGCGCCGGAAGACAGACCTGGCTGGCCGCTTCTTACGGCTATTTCACGCTTAACCGAACAAAAGGGCATCAATGTATTGGCTCAGGCTTTGAGGCTTCTTTACGAACAAGGGGAAGAGTTTTTGACAGTCATCCTTGGCACAGGCACCCCTGAGATCGAAGAAAGCCTTATGGCGCTTGCCAGGGATTTCCCAGATAAAATGGCCCTTCTTTTAGGTTATGATCCTTCCTTGGCCAATTTGATTTACGCTGCCGGGGACTTTTTTGTCATTCCTTCAAACTATGAACCCTGTGGGCTCACAGACTTTATGGCCCAGCTTATGGGAAACCTTCCCATTGTGCGGCATACCGGGGGCCTGGTTAAAGTCAAAGATGGTTTTAATGGTTTTGTCTACGTGGAGCAGCGTCCCGATGAATTGGCAGGGGCAATTTTGAGGGCCTTTGAGATTTACCGCAAGGAGCCAGAGAAAATTCGGCAGATGATCAAGCAAGCCGTGCGTCACATATATGAAAATTACACCTGGGATAAAGTTTCTGAAAAGTACCTTGAGCTTTACGAAAAGGCTCTGGCCATGTGTCCGCACTAATTAGAGATCTTTGCAAACCATGATCCGTTTCCATTTTTTCGTTTCGAAAAATGGGAACGGATCTTTGAGCGACCCTTAAGAAAGTTTTTTGCAAAGGTTTCTAACCAGTTTCAGCTTTTGCGAAGTTCTATTTCGCGTTTGATGGTGTAGCGCAAAAAAGGCTCGCGTTCATTTTCTTTTTCAATAAGAAAATCAATGCCGTAGAGGTAGCGACCGGCACCTCTTGGCATTTCTCTGACAATCCGAGCCTTTTTTATGCGTAATTCATGGTCATAGGGTTTGTTTAAGGAAACATTTAGTTTTAAGACAACGTCTTCGATGTCTTCTCCTACGATTAAACGGGTCTGGCGTGGTAGAACAATAGCCATGCCACTGGCGCTGATGTTTACTATGTCTGCTTGATATTCTTTCCCCTTGAATTTGAAATGGGCAACAGAGCCATCTGGAGTAGGCACCCGGTAAAAGCGTCTTCGTTCTAGGCGAAAATATTCCTGAGGAAAATTCGTTATAATGAGACGTTCTTTGTGGTCTGTTTCAAGGACCTTGACCCTAAAAGTATAGTAAATTTTGTCTTTGTCCTGGTAGGTGACCCTTACCACTTGAAGCCCTTCTCGCCACGGGCGGGGAAGATCAAAAAACAGACGGTTCTTATTTTTATCTACCAAGATAGTTGGGCCAGAGCGGAATCCTGCGGCGGCAATTTGCACCCAATAAGCATTTTCTTTGAGGTCGTCAAGCAAGATGTCTATGATTCTTCTGTCAGTGGTGCGTTCATATCCCTGTTCAAAATACGTCCAGCTCATGCCTTGGCCTCTGCCCAATTTTTCCCTAAAGCAAGGTTTACTTTTAAGGGGACTTTTAAAGTCACAACTCCTTCCATGATTTGTCGGACAATTTTTTGAATTTCTTCAACTTCTTTTTCTGGAACTTCAAAAAGGAGTTCATCATGGACTTGAAGAAGCATCTTGGTCTCAAAGCCTTTTTCTTCAATAGTGGTGTCTAGCTTGATCATGGCAAGTTTGATGATATCAGCGGCGGTTCCTTGAATGGGGGTATTGATGGCAGTGCGTTCGGCAAACTCACGTGCCGTACGATTGGGGCTGTTAATATCCGGCAAAGGCCTTTTACGTCCGAAAAGTGTTTCCACATAGCCTTTTTCTCTGGCTTCAGCGACAATTTGTTCCATGTAGCGTTTAACACCGGGGTAGCGTTCAAAATAACGCTCAATAAAGGCTTTGGCCTCGCGACGGCCAATTTTTAGTTCTTTGGCTAGCCCGTAAGGGCTCATGCCGTAAACAATGCCGAAGTTTATGGTTTTGGCCATGCGCCGCATCTCAGAGGTGACTTCTTCAGGGGAAACACCAAAGATCTCTGCTGCGGTGCGGCGGTGAATATCTTCGCCGCGCTTAAAGGCTTCTATCAATGTTTCATCGCCTGAATAATGGGCAAGTACCCGGAGGTCTATCTGGGAATAATCTGCTGAAAGAAAAAGAGCCCCTTTTTCCGGGACAAAGGCCTTGCGAATTTTAGTGCCTTCTTCGCCGCGTACAGGAATATTCTGGAGATTGGGATCACTGCTTGAGAGCCTTCCCGTGGCAGTGATGGTTTGGTTAAAGGAAGTATGAATGCGGCCGGTCTCAGGATTAGCCATCTTTGGGAGGGCATCTACGTAAGTTGATTTGAGCTTGGCCAACGTGCGATATTCAAGAACCAGGCGCGGAAGTTCATGAAGAGTGGAAAGCTCCTCTAAAACCTCGTTGTCTGTGGAAAAGGCCGTCTTTTTAGGGGTTTTTTTAACTTTGGGGAGTTTAAGTTTTTCAAAAAGGATATGAGCAAGCTGCCTACTTGAGTTTATGTTGAATTGTTCCTGGGCTATTTCGTAGATTTTTTGTTCAAGTTCTTTTAGTTTTTGGGCAAGCTCTTGGGAAAGCGCTCGCAGATAAGGTACGTCTATTTTGATGCCTGCCATTTCCATGCGAGCCAGCACTTTGATCAAAGGACGTTCTATCTCTTCAAAAACTCGCCAGAGACTTTCTTCTTTTAATTTGGGCCAGAAGTATTGATAAAGGAGATAGGTTACGTGGGCGTCTTCACAGGCATAGTCTTTGGCTTTTTCAAGAGGAACTCTTGCGAAACTTTCTCCTTTGGCAAGTTCTTTTGTGACTTCTTTGTAGGAGATCATGCAGTGACCGAGGATTTCTTCTGCTAATTCATCAAGGCCATGAGTGCGTCTGGTAGGGTTTAAAAGATACGACGCAAGCATGGTATCACCTTCAAGCCCTTTCAGGGCTACTCCATAGCGTGCCAGAAGAATCAGGTCGTATTTTATGTTGTGGCCGATTTTTTTGACTTGTTGGTCCTCGATGAGGGCTGCTATGTCGCCAAAGGCTTCCCAGGGAAGTTGCTTCCTGGCCTCTAAGCCTTCGTGGCGAAAGGGAAAATAATAAGCTTTAGGTGGTTCAAAACAAAGGGCCACTCCTACGATTTTTCCGCGCATGGGGTCTATGTGATTACTTTCAAGGTCAATAACCACCAGGCCCTTTTCACGAGCTTTGGCTAAAATTTCGTGCATTCGGGAAGAATCTGTCACGAGTTCGTATTCGTCATAAGAAATGGTTTTGGTGGCGGGGAGTTCTTTGAGAAGTTTTTTGAACTCAAGCTCAAGGAATAGCTCTCGTAATTTGAGGACGTTGGCTGCGCGGCGCCTGAAAAAATCTGGCTCAAGGGGAATAGGGGCCTCTTTGGCAAGCTGTACTAATTTTTTTGAGAGACGGGCTTGTTCGGCATACTTTATAAGGTTTTCGCGCAAGCGTTTTTGTTTGATCTCGTGAGCGTGCTTTAAAACTTCTTCAAGAGAGCCGTACTCTTTGATGAGTTTTAAGGCAGTTTTTTCGCCAATACCTGGAACCCCGGGGATGTTATCGATGCTGTCTCCGGCAAGGGCCCTTACATCAAGAAGTTTTTCGGGCTCAACCCCAAAACGTTCTTTAATCCAGGTTTGGTCAATGAATAGGTCCTTCATCGGGTCCCACATGACGACTTTTTCAGAGATAAGGGGAAATAGATCTTTGTCCCCTCCAACGATGACAATGGGATGGTCAATGCGGGTGGCAATGGCAGCAATTAAGTCGTCCGCTTCAAAGCCTTCTATTTCAAGGATAGGTACGCCAAAGGCCCTGGTGACTTCGCGGATATAAGGGATTTGCACGGCCAAATCATCAGGCATGGCCGGACGGTTTGCTTTGTATTCCTCGTAAACTTTGTGTCGAAAAGTAGGGCCTTTGGCATCAAAACAGACCACCACGTATTTTGGGTCCATTTCTTTCAGGAGTTTGAGAAGCATCTGGGTAAAACCAAAAATAGCCTTGGTCGGAAGCCCTTTACGGTTTGATAAGTGGCCTTTAATAGCAAAATAGGCGCGATAAATAAAAGAGCTTCCGTCAATCACAAAAATAGGGTCTTTTTTGCCGTCAAAGGGTAATTTTTGGGGAAATAGATTTTTTTGTGCCATGCCTTTTTTCTAATACCTTTTTGAGTGTTTGCAAAAGATGCTAGGGTAATTTTCTTGCCAAAAAGCTTGTTCTTTAAAAGTTCTTTTGTAAATTGAGATTTAATATTCTGGGATAAAAATAAGGGAGGAAAGATATGTACGAAAACGAAATTGAAGCTAAATTAAAAGAGCTCCCTGAAGATTTAAGAAAGAAGGTTGTGGATTATATTGATACTTTAATTCAAAGGCAACAAACTTCTAAGGAGAAAAAAGAATTTAACTTTGACTGGGAAAATGGCCTGTCAGATTTGTCTGGCGATTTTTCTGCTGTAGAATTACAACATAAAGCTTTAGATTTGAGATAATGTTTCTGATTGACACTAATATATTTTTGGAAATCCTTTTAGGGCAAGATAAGAAAGAAATTTGTAATAATTTTTTGAATGATCATATAGATGATCTCGCTATATCTGACTTTTCATTACATTCTATAGGTGTAATTCTATTCAAGTATAGGAAACAGGATGTTTTTCTTAAGTTTATTTCAGATGTTTTACCTATGTAATAGTGCTTTCTCTGCCGTTTAATTTATATCATAACTTAGTATATGTTGCTAATAGTAGTCTTCTTGATTTTGATGATGCTTATCAATATAACATTGCCAAATATTATGGTCTGAAGATTGTTACTATGGATAAAGATTTTACCAAAACCAAAGGTGTTGATCTTATCTTTTTGTGATGATGGTTCTTGATGCTCCCCTGTGGCAAAAATTAGAAGAAGAAGCTCGCAAGTTTTATGAAAACGCAGGTTCAAGCCATCGCCTTGACCATGTAAAGCGCGTGATAGCCCTGGCTGAACATATTGCCCAAAAGGAAGGCGCAGATGTTGACGTCGTGAAGGTTGCGGCTCTTTTTCACGATATTGGCCGCCAAAAAGAGAAAGAGACTCAGGGAAAGATTTGTCATGCAGCCTATGGTGCCGAAAAAGTAAAAGAAATTCTGGCAAAATACAATTTACCCCAGGACTTTATTGAGCGTGTTTCAGGGGCTATTCGCTGCCACCGCTTTCGCAGTAACGAACGCCCAAAGACTTTAGAAGCCATGGTGCTTTTTGATGCGGATAAGCTCGATGCCCTTGGGGCTGTGGGAATTGGCAGGGCGTTTCTTTTTGCAGGAGAAGTGGGTGCAAGACTCCACAATCCCGAGGTGGATCTTGAAAAAACCAGGCCTTATTCCCGGGAAGATACGGCCTGGCGGGAATTCAAACTTAAACTTTCCAAAATAAAAGACCAGATGCTTACCTCTGAAGGCAAACGTCTTGCCAGGGAGCGTTATCGTTTCATGGAGGAATTTTTTGAAAGGCTCCACAAAGAAGTCTCAGGGGAGATGTAATGCGCGAGCAAATTGAAATCACCATCTTTAATTCTCTTTTTGCGGCGGTAGCAGAAGAGATGGGCATAGTGCTGCAAAAATCTGCTTTTTCAGCCAATATCAAGGAAAGGCGCGATTTTTCCTGCGCTATTTTTGACGGAAAAGGCCGACTCATTGCCCAGGCCGCACATATCCCGGTGCATCTGGGAGCTATGCCCCATACGCTTGCCGCAGTGCGCAAAACCCTGGAAATGGCGCCTGGAGACGTTGTTATTACCAATGACCCTTATGCCGGGGGCACCCACTTACCAGACATCACCTTGATTAAGCCCGTTTATCATGGAGAGGAGATCGCCTTTTTTCTGACGGTGCGGGCCCATCACGCAGATGTTGGTGGAAAAGACCCGGGTTCCATGCCCCTTGCCACCAATATTGAAGAAGAAGGCGTTTTAATAAGGCCCCTTAAGTTGCTTGAGGAAGGCCAACTTAATGAAAGCTTTTGGCGTGATTTTTTAGGACAGGTGAGAAACCCTGATGAGCGCGAGGGAGACCTTAAAGCCCAGCTTGCAGCCCTTCATCGTGGGGAGCTTCGCGTTAAAGAGCTTATTGAAAAATACAGCTTGCCCTATTTGAAGGAAAGATTTGCCCTTCTTTTGACTCATAGTAGCCTGCTTATGCGGGCTTTGATAAGGGACATTCCTAATGGCTGCTACAGTTTTGAGGACTATCTTGATGATGATGGCCTGGGGAAGTCTCCTGTGCCCATTAACGTGCGCATTTTGGTACAGGATGAGTCGGTAACTTTAGATTTTCGGGCTTCTTCCCCTCAGGTAAAAACCGGGTTAAACGCGGTGCGTGCAGTTACTTGTGCTGCGGTTTATTATGTGTTTTTTTCGCTGGCCAGAGGGAATATTCCTCACAACCAGGGAGCATTTGAGCCTTTAGAGGTGCTTACCAATCCTGGCACCGTGGTGGATGCTCAGTATCCCGCCCCGGTGGCAGCGGGAAACGTGGAAACCTCTCAGCGCATTGTCGATGTAGTTCTGGGCGCATTAGCCCAGGCTCTGCCAGAAGAAATACCTGCTGCTTCTTGCGGCAGTATGAATAACCTTGCCTTTGGAAACGACGCCTTCACTTACTATGAAACTATTGGCGGAGGCATGGGAGGACGGCCTACTTCCCCCGGTCTTTCAGGTGTTCACACCCACATGACCAATACCCTCAATACCCCTATAGAGGCCCTTGAAAGGGAATATCCTGTGTTGCTGGAAAAGTATGCCCTGCGCAGGCGTTCAGGAGGCAGGGGGCGTTTTCGTGGCGGAGACGGACTTATAAGACGTTTCTGTTTTCTTGAACCTGTTACAGTAACTATCCTCTCAGAGAGAAGAAAGCTTGCACCTTACGGGCTTTACGGAGGGCACCCAGGAAAACGTGGCCAAAACATCCTTGAAAAAAGCGGCAAGCGTAAAAAGTTGCCAAGCAAAATAACCCTCAAGGTGGAAGCAGGAGATGTCATAGAAATTCGCACCCCAGGGGGAGGTGGTTGGGGCTAACGCAGGCTGCCTTTTACCTTCACGTTCCCTTTTGCAGGAGAAAATGCCCTTATTGTGATTTTTATTCGGTTCCTTTTGCTGATACGCGGAAAATTCCTGAAAAAGCCTTTTTGGCCGCTTTGAAAAAAGAAGTTGAGTTGCACGCTGAAGAAGTATCTTCCTATCAGTTTGTGACCTTTTACGTTGGCGGAGGGACACCTTCTTTACTTTCTGCGGGATTTTATGAGGAATTATTTGATTTTTTGGCCAAAAGGCTGAATTTTGAGCCTTTTGAAGCTACCATAGAGGCCAACCCTTCGAGCCTGAATGAAGAAAAACTAATAAGCTACCGCAAAATATTTAACCGCATAAGTATTGGGGCCCAAAGTTTTAAGGATAAGGGGCTTTTAGCCTTGGGAAGGCTTCATACTGTTTTTCAGGTTAAAAAGGCTTTTTTGAGGGCGCGTGCTGCAGGTTTTGAAAATATATCCCTTGATTTGATTTATGGCTGGCCTGGTCAGCAAAAGGAAGATCTTGTGGAAGAACTTGATATCTTGCTCTCTTTAGGGCCTGAGCATGTTTCCTGCTACGAGCTCACCCTTGAGCCAGAAACGAGAATGTATGAATGGTATCAAAAAGGCAAACTAAACATGCCTAGCGAAGAAGAAATAGTGTCTTTTTATTGGTTAATTCATGATTTTTTAACCCAACAAGGCTTTGAACACTATGAAATTTCAAATTATGCCAGAAGAGATTATGAGTGTCGGCACAATCTTTTTTACTGGGAGGCAAGGCCCTACTTAGGGCTTGGCCCAGCAGCAGCATCTTTTTTGGATAGTAGGCGCATAAAAAACGTCGAAGATTTAAACCTTTACCTGGAACCCCTGGAAAAAGGAGTGCTCCCACCGCACGAAGAAGAGATTCTAGATGCTGAAAAGCGTTTTCGGGAGGCCGTGATTCTCGGTTTGCGGAAGCTAAAGGGTATAAACGTAGCAGAGTACGAAAGACGCTTTGGTTTCAATGTTTTTTCATATTATGGGGAAAGCTTATCTAGATTATTGGATCAGGGGCTTTTGGAATATTGCCAGGGATATTTACGTTTAAGCAAGCGAGGCATTTTGCTTGCCAACGTTGTAGCCCGAGAATTGGTTTAGCCCTCCTCTTATTGGCATGATTTATGCAATTAATTTAAGATGAAAAAATACTAAATAGGAGGGTGAACATGAAAAAGTTAGTGGCTAAAGGCTTGTTAACTGCGTTTGTTGCCGGGACTTTGTTTGTTGTTCCTGCTTTTGCAGGCAAAGGCGCTATGTACCAGAAAGGTGATACCCTGCAGACCCGTGATAGACTCCTTTTAAAGGATGGTTCTTGTGATAAGGATCGCTTACTCTTGAGAGATCGTGACAGAGACATCCTCAAGGATCGTGATCTTGATCGCGACCGTGATCGCGATAGGGATCGTATTCACTGGTAGAGCTTATTGATATCTAGTTAGCTGTTCAAAGCCCGCCATTTGGCGGGCTTTTTTATTTTGGAAGTTTCAAAAACTTTCTTTATCGCCTTCCGACAAAAATTGGTCCTTTCTTTCGAAGATACTTTGAAAAAGTAGATAAATAAAATTCGGAAATTATGTCGAGGCCGACACTTTTTGTCGAAGTTTTTAATTTGGATAATTAAAGTTTTCATTATTTTTCCCGACCTGAATTACAGAGCAGTTTTTAACGGAGGTCGTATGCTTCTCAAGGTAAAAGATTCCAAAGAGGAAGATTTAATTGCTCTTCAAAGGCTTTTATCTCTGAAAGGCATTTCTCACAAACAAAGGTTTTTCATGGAGCGGGAGATTAGAAATATAAAAAAAGGCGATAAAGGAGAAAAAGACGCGGCTTATTATATTGATTTTTATTACGCCAATTCTAAAAATTGGGTAGTTATACATGATTTGCGCTTAGAGTATCAGGGGCAAGTGGCACAGATTGATCATCTTTTAATTAACAGGATGTTCCATATTTACGTATTAGAATCAAAGAATTTCGGTTTTTCACAATTAAAGATAAATGAATTTGGAGAGTTTGAAGTAAAATATGGCCAATACTATTTTGGAATTCCCTCTCCAGTAGAACAGAATCAAAGACATATTGATTTGCTTACAAAAATTATTAATGACAATAGGCTTATGCCAAGAAGAATAGGTCTTCCTAGAATGCCTGTCTTTTTTAATTATATTTTAGTGTCTCCACAAACAAAAATTGTTCGGCCTAAAAATAAAGAATATCAGTATGAAAATGTAATTAAGGCAGATATGTTAAAAAAGGTTATAGATAAAAATATAGACAAAGTATCTGCAATTGAAATTGTCAAATCGCTTTATAACTTATGTTCTCTGGAAGTGGTTTGTGAGTTTGGAAAAAGGCTAATAGCTTTGCATAAGCCAAGAAAAATAGACTGGAATAAAAAATTTGGCATAAACGTAGGAAAAGAGAAGAAGAAAATTGTTAAATACTATTGTTTTAAATGTGGAAAATCTATCTCTGAAAAGGTAGCTAAGTTCTGTTGGAATAACAAGGACAAATTCCGCGGAAAGGCATATTGCTACGATTGTCAACGTCTTTTAAAAAGCTAATTTGTGAGACTTTTGCAAAATGGCAGAGATTAGTATTGCAAGTACAAGTTCACGGGATCCGTTCCTATTTTTTCGAAACGAAAAATGGGAACGGATCCTGGGACGGGCCTTAAGCAAAGGGCCAATAGACTGGTAGCGTAATTTAAGCGATTTTTCAAAAAGTTCTTAACCTGAGTTTGACAGTTCATGGATACACGAAAAGGCTGTATCTATTGATAATAAAGCTTTTGCGGACATCGCCCAAAATCAGGCGTGAGTACTAGAGCTATACTTCTCGTTTGACCAGCTCTTTGAATTACTTAGATCTCGCGGAAAATTTAAACTCGTAGGCCTGAGGAAGGGGTACCCCTAACTTCTTGAAAATCCCTTTGCCCCGGGGTTCTATCTCCGTCCACCTGTAGACCTTCTCCTTTTGGTCTTCTCTCGTGTACTCAAGCTCCACCACGCAAATCCGCCCGAGCTTCCGCCTAATCCGCGAAAAACTCTCCCCAACCTTAAGCTCCACTAGCCTTCCCATAAGCAGCGCCAACCAGCAAAGCATCACGTGCCCCCTGATCCTCTCCTCTAATCGATGATACATCGGCCTTATATCAAAACGGTGCTTAAGCTCCCGAAAAGCTCTCTCCACCTCCTGCAGGTTCCGGTAACTAAGGGCCACTTCCTCCGCCGAAAGATCTTCCTCCGTAGTCGAAAGAAGATATTTCCCGTCAAGACGCTCCTCTCGCTTTACCTTCTCCCGCTCTATCTTCAAAGAATCCGCCGCCAAAAATCTCCTCAAGACCGGACTTCTCCTCAGCCGGCATTCCGCCCTCTGCCTCCGTAAACCTGAAAGCCCCTTGATCCTTTCAATCTCTTGCTCAAGAGCCTTTAAAATCTCTTCTCTTATGGCTTTGTCCCTTGCTGCCCGTTCAGGATTGTAAACCAGTACATACCTGCGCTCCTTGGTCCCGCGCTTCACACGAACCTCTTTCACCCAAAGATTGTCCCTGACCTCACGGTAGCGTCCTCCCGTAGCCAAAACCTCCTCTACCATCTCTGAGCCGCTTCGAAGACGCTCCCCTAAAATGTAGCCCCCTCCTGCCCTCTGAAACACCACCCTCGTCTCCTCGCTTACCATCCCTCGGTCGCAAACCCATATGATCCGCCCTACCGAAAATGATCTCAGCTCCTCCTGCACCCGAAAGGCCGCCTTCACATCCGGCGTGTCCCCTGGAAATACCCACGCCTTTACCGGTATCCCCTCTCGCGTCACCGCCAGCCCAACTACCACCTGCGGTAAATCAGGCCTCCTGTCCCGTGAATACCCTCGCTTCCTTAAGCTATCTTCTACTTCCGTCTCAAAATACACACTTGTGGTGTCAAAAAAGATCAAATCCACCCTCAGGTTAAATAAATTGGCCACTCGCTTGAAAATCTCCTTCTCAAGCCCTTCTCCCACCTCTACTAGAAAATCCATGGCCCGGTAAAAATGATGAAGCTCAAGCCCTTGCCCCTCAGTAAAGTAAACCTCCTCCTTGATCCACTGGTAGGTGGAAAGCTTTGAGTCTGGCGCAAGCGCCCTTCCGGCTACCATCGCAAAGATGGCCACCTCCACCGGTATCTCAAAACGCCTCTCTTTAAGCTTCTTCTCGAAAAATTCCTTAAGCCCGAAGGAGTTCCAGAGCTTGCGAAGAAAATAAATTCCACCTGCAGACTTGGCCCAATTGACCTTAAAGGGAAGACCTGAGGCCTCAATCATAGCTGTTATTTCTGCGGCTTCATTGGCAGGAAGAAGTTTTGAAAGCGCCCGGATCATGTCACGGATACGATCAAGATCCAGGCGGTCTTTGCGGCCGAGGTTGGCAATGACCTTGGGGCGAGGGCGTTTTTTTACAGGGTCCCAGTAGTTATGGGCGAGTTGTAGGTATTCGACGCGGGAGCCATCTTTGTTTTTTCTGGCGGTGGTGCGGATGTACATGATGCTATCATCATCGGCACAGAAAATTATATTTGTCAAGAGTTTTTTCTAAATCGTGTATCTATGTATTTTTAGAAAATAAACACCCTCCATCCTCTGAAACCCTTGAAAATAAAGGGAAGTTCTTTTCGAGAAGGGCAAATTTTACCTATTAACTGTCAAACTCGGG